>WFOM01000158.1 GCA_015488075.1 Helicobacteraceae bacterium
GGTGAGGTTCTATCTCCTTGTTTTAGTTCATCCATAAACTTATCTATATAAGGTTTTGCTATCTTCATAAAAGCTTGTATCTCTTTTTTGTCTTGTTCATCTATACCGTTTGATGTTTTTAATGAAAATGAAAAAGATTCCATAGAGGCAAAGCTTATAGATTTTTTATCTTGGTTTTTCATATAATTTAGTGCTTTTTTATTTGAAAAATCAAGGTTTATAACATCACCGCTACTTGTTCTTATCATTATACTTAGATCATGACTTCTATATGAGTTTAGTGCTTGTTGGATCATTTTGTAACCTTGTTTCTAATTCTTTTGTGTATATCGACATATTTTGATAAAATTTCACCTATGAAAGAGATTTTAATAACAAACGATGATGGATTTGAGGCTGATGGATTAAAAGCACTTATAGAGGCTATAAGTGAGTTAGATGATATTCATATAACGGTTGTTGCACCGGCAAATGAAAAGTCTGCTTGTGGGCATTCTTTGACACTTCATCATCCGCTAAGATTTACACAAATAGATGATAATTTTTACAAGCTTGCAGACGGGACACCGAGTGACTGTGTTTATCTGAGTTTAAATGCGATTTACGGCGAGGGCAAAAAGCCAGATCTAGTTATAAGCGGTATAAACAAAGGCTCAAATATGGGTGAAGATATAACATACTCAGGAACTTGCTCAGCCGCAATGGAAGCAGTGCTTCATGATATACCGGCTATTGCTATTTCACAAGTAGTTGACTGGAGTGAGCCTTTGGTTGACTGGTCTTTGGCACAAAAGACCATAAAAAAGATGGCTGAAAAAATTTTAAGAGGTTCTTTTCCTCTGCCTGAAAGGGAGTTTTTAAATATAAACATCCCAAAAGGTAAAAAAGAAGCTAAGATCAAAGTTACTTATGCCGGATATAGGTTTTATTTTAATGAAGCGGTTTTACATAGAAACCCAAGAGGTGAAGAGTATTATTGGTTAGGTCTTCATCCGTTGGCTTTTAAACCAAGAGAAGATAAAGCGGGTATGATGTGTGATTATGATGCTATAGAGGCTGGGTATATCTCAGTTACACCTATACAACTTGATCTTAGTGCATATAAAAGTATGAAAAAGTTAGAAAGATGGATAGATACTCAAGGATAAAGCTACTTTTAAAAGATGATTTTAAGAAGTTAGAAGATGTTAAAGTTATACTTTTGGGAGTTGGTGGTGTTGGTAGTTTTTGTTTGGACTGTTTGTATAGAAGCGGATTTAGGGATATAACCATAGTTGATTTTGACAGATACGATGTAACGAACCAAAATCGTCAGATGTGGTCTGAGCTTCATGAAGGAGAGTATAAAGTTGAAGCTTTAAAAGAGCATTATCCTGATATAAAGATTATAAACCAAAAGATAGATAAAGAGTGGATAGAGAGTTTTGATTTTAGTGAGTATGACATAGTTTTAGATGCAATAGATGATACAAAAGCAAAAGTTGAACTTGCTAAAAAGTGTTATAAAAAACTTATAAGCTCTTTTGGAAGTGCAAAAAGGGTAGATCCAACTAAAATAGAGGTTAGCGATATTTGGAAAAGTAAGGGTGATAGGTTTGGTGCTAAGATAAGGTATGAACTTAGAAAAGCAAGATTTAAGAAAAAATACACGGTTATTTATAGCACCGAAGAGGCAAGATGCAAAGAAAAAGGGAGTTTTATGGCGGTAACTGCTTCTTTTGGGCTTGCAATGTGCTCACAGGCTTTGAAAAAAGCATTAAACAAATGAGAATCTTTCTTCTGCTTTTGGTTTTTTTGTCATTAAAAGCCGAAGATTTGGTAACTTATGATTATGAGCTTGATTTTTACTACTCAAATGTATCTGCTTTTATAGACCTTGACAGAGAAAGAAATGTTACTGATGCCACAAACTTCAGTGAATATCAGATATACAAGAGTCTTGTCTCAAAAACATTTTCTCCAAACATATTTTTAGTAGAAGCTTCTCTTCATCCAATGAATATACTTGGTTATGAGTTTAGAAAACACAACGAAGAGCTTTATAAAAAAGGGATAATTAACGGGTTTAATATAGTAAAAGCAGTAACTGCAGGATGGGAAGAGCCTTACAGTCTGTCGTTATTTCTTGGAAGAATGATGATATTTAAAAACAAAAATTACGGCCGTATAGGAAAAAACAGAGCATATATGGGGTATCTTTTTACTTTTGGAAACAAAATAACAAAAGACAACCTGTGGTATAAAGACAACTGGTATAACTTTGAGTTTAAACTAAAAGGAACAAGGGAGTTAAAAGAGAAAGATTTGGACTGGAGTTTCAGAATAGGTGCAAGATTTCATCAAAACAGAGATTTTGCAAACACCTACTATATAGGTGCCAGAAGGAGCAGTATAGATTTTGCAAAACCTTTTTGGTCTGTTTTGTATAATTCTTCATTTGATATACTGGCAGAAACAACAAAAGAACTTCAACTATCTCAGTTTCAGTTTATAATAGGCAAAAAATTTCCAAGCAGGAGATTTCACATAACATACGGCTTGGATATAGGATATCTTTACTATGGCAACAACAGATATAGAGGTGATTTGAGGGATGAAGGTGTAGATAACCACCAACTGATTTTAAGACCGAATATTAAATTTTAAATAATATTAAAGCATAATAGACCAACTCTGCAATTGGTCTATCATGCTATGGATATTATGCTGTTGGAACTCTACTCATAAGAGTTATACTTTTTTCAAAAGCACTCATATATTTCATTGCAGTTATCATTGAACCTTTAAAGTTCAACTTTTTAGTTAGCATTGCAGCTTTAGGCCCCATTTGACCATTTATGATAATTTCCCAGTTTTTTGGAGTTGCCCACATTTCAAAGTCAAATTTTTCATCCTTTGTTACAACTCCACTTTCTGTAACAATCCCTTTTTCAACATCTATATACACAGGTGTATTGTCGCTTTCATCAATATAGTATTTGATTTTGGCACTGAAAGTTTTTAATCCTTCAGTTAAATCACTATCTGAGTTCCATAATTTAGCATATTCTTTTATCCATTCTTCTGATAAAAATTTTCCCATTATGATATCTTAGAGCAAAGCTTTAAAAATTTCATTAAATGAAGCTTCATCATTTTTGACAAAAACACCTGTATCTCCAGCTACACATACTGAAAATTTAGGTCCTGCTATTGTCCATCCTTTAAGAGGAGTCCATTCTTGCCCTGAAAAAGCAGTATAACCGTCAGTTTGCATTTCTGCCATAGCATTGTTTGCAGCACACATTTTAGCTGCCATTGCAGCTTCTTCTTCAGATATATCACCTTCAACAGCTAGTAAATTTCCTTTATCATCAAATTTTCCCGCTGCAAAAACACCTTTTATATTTAATAAATCTTTAATATCTGCCATTTTTTCCTCCTTTGTAATTTTGGGTTTAAGGCATTATAGTGCTAAAAATTTTGTCAAAATCTGCATTTTCTATTTCTACAAAAACACCAACATCGCCAGCTATACATGCCGCATATTTTCCAGCTGCTACTGCAAAGCCTTGAACCGGGAAAAAACCATCCTTTCCGGAATATGTTGAAAAGCCCTTAGCTTGCATATTAGATGTGGCTAAATTAGATACACCCATTAGTGCTGCTATTTCTGCAGATTTTTCAGATATATCACCGGTATATGCCAGTAATTTTCCAGTATTATCAAATTTACCGGCAGCTATTGCACCAGGTAATGCCATTAGATCTTGTAGTCTTGCCATATTGCACCCTCCTATGATATTTTAGAAAAGCTTACATATAAAT
>WFOM01000159.1 GCA_015488075.1 Helicobacteraceae bacterium
ACATAAAAAACATCGTGGATGAAAAAGTAAAGATTTACAAGCAAAATCCAAAAAATGTAACAATCGTATCAGAGATAAAAGATGATACCTTTTTAAAATTAAACAAAGAAGCTTTTGAGAGAATTTTGGACAACCTTATAAGTAACGGTATCAAATACAACAAACAAGACGGGTTTGTAAAGATATATTTTAAAGAAAAATCACTTTATATAGAAGATTCCGGCATAGGTATAAAAAATCCGACAAAGGTTTTTCAAAGATTTTACAAAGAAAACCAAAGGGGGCTTGGTATAGGTCTTCATATAGTAAAAAAGCTTTGTGATGAACTTGGGATAGACATAAGTATAAAAAGTAAAATAGGGCATGGAAGTGTATTTATACTCAGATTTAAAGAATCAGATACCTAAAAATAGTATCCGATTCTTGCAGAAACATAGTTTTTTGTAGCTGATTTGCTTATGCCTCTTGAGTAGGAGAGTGTGCCAAAGTAGTTTTTTGTAAAAGAGTAAAAACCGTAAATATTGGCTGTTTTTAAATCTTTTACCCCTTTATATATACTGTTGCTTTGGTTGTATGCACCGCTTAGATACAGTTTTGAGTTTACATAATACCCTATACCCATAGAAACAGAGTTTGTATTTTGATACAAAACATTTGTTCTTGTCCCGTTTGAGTCAACTATGACAACATCCGTATCGTTTACAAGTGTATATCTGTATCCTACAAAAAGATTTATCTTTTTTATTTGATAACTGAGATTAAGCGAAGCGGAGTAGTCTGTTTTGTTGTTGTTAAGTGTTGTGTTGTAAGTTGGCAGTATAACACCAAGACCGAGCCTTGCCTGAAGATTTTTACCTAGCCAAAATCTGTATCCTCCACCTACAAAACTGTCATATAATCCACTGTCGCTAAATCCGCTGCCGTCTGTTTTGAAGTATGATGTGTATGCCTGTAGTGAAAACTTCTTGTAGTAGTAGTCAACCTGCACTGAAGTGGAAAGTGTTGTTGTTTTGTTTATTGTTCTTGCATCAGAGTCAAAATATGAAGCTCCAAGTATAATGTCATAATGTTGATTTGAAACCAGAGATTTTATACTGCATCCGTTGATGTCAACAATGTCTGTAAGAGGTGTGTTTGGGCATTTGTCCTTGGCATCTTCAACACCGTCCATATCACTGTCAGTATAACCATACAGATTTAGACCCAAAACAAGCACAAAGAGTAAAAATATCTTTTTCATTTGTTCTCCTGATTGTCAAACAAAAGGGAAAGTCCCTTTTGTTTAGTGTTTTTCCATTTTGAATTCTCTTTCGTTACCGTTCATACCGTTCATGTTTTGCATTCCGTCATTAGTCTCAACTCTTCCTCCCATTTCATGAGCTGCTTCGTTTCCAAACTGATTTTGGTGGTTGTTTTGAATCATATCATTCTCATTTTGCATGTGTGATTCCATCTCTGTTGCATGCTCTTGCATATATGAAGTGTTTTTGTGCTCCATCTCCATCTCACGATGGTTTTGAAGTTGTGCCTGATTTTGCATATGTTCTTGATGGTCTTGCATTTCGTTTCTCATTTTTGAAAGAGCTTCTTCTCTTTGTTCGGCATTCATCTGCATAAGCTGTTGTTTGAACCGGTTCATAAGTTGAACTCTTTTGTTTGGTTCTGCTTTTTTTATAGCCTCTATCTGGGCATCTATGTTGTTGGTAGGACTTGCTACACCTAAAGTTAAAATTCCGCCAACCGCCAAAGCAGTTAAAACAGTTCCTGTTTTCATTTTTCGCTCCTTTTGATTTGTTACAGTGAAATTATTGCAAACTAATGTTAGCAGAATGTTAGCAGTATAGAACGAATTTATTATTTAATTTTGGAAGGAAACAGACCAAAAGGTCTGCTGTTGTAGAGGTATCAAAGAAGATTAGAGTCTTGACTCGTATCTTCTCATCATATAAAGTCTTTTCAGGATTTTCTTTCTTGCAGCTATTTTCTCTTTTTTTCTTTTTTCAGTCATAGGTTCATAAAACCTTCTGGCTCTGGCTTCGGTAACTATAAGGTTTCTATCAACCTGTTTTTTGAACCTTCTGTAAGCTGCTTCGAAATTTTCATCCGGCTTAACGATGATACCTGGCATCTACATCACCCACTTTCTTTTAAATTTTTTGAGACGAAATTATAACCAACTTACATCAAAAAATCAAGCCCGAGTTTTTTTGAGTAGTTATATAGCATATCTCTTTCAAAGTCGTTGTTTGTAGCATACTGATACCCAAAACACTCTTTCCACAAAGAGTGTTCCTCCATACAAAGGTAAAAAAACACCTTTTTATGCCAAGGTTTAAATGCATTGTAAGCATATCTAAACATCTCTTTTTTAATCTCAAGCGGGTAGGAAAATTTACCTGCGGCATCATCAAAAGGCATTTGGGTGATTTTTGTTTTAAAATCTCTATTTCTTAGTTGTTTAATAACAGGTTTTATAAAGGTAAGTGTTCCAAAACTGACAAGCACCACCTCGCTTGCATCAAACATACTCAAAACTTTTTTAAAAACCTCATTATACTCATCCAAATAATCTTCATACTCAACTATCGGATGAAAATGAAAACCAACTTTATAACCCTTGTTGGCTACTTTTCTGGCAGCTTCAAGTCTTCTCTCAAGCGAAGCGGTCAGATGCTCCTCATTTTCTATAATGGTAGGTGTATTTAAACTCCAAGTAACAATTATGTTTTTTTGCACATCATTTTCAAGCAGATATTTTATGTTGTCTGATTTTGTTTTAAATTCTAAAATAACATTTGGATAGTTTTTTGCAAAATCAAACAAAGCATCTAAAACTCCCTCTTTATTTCCCCACATCAAAGAGTCTGAAGATTGTCCCGTTCCTATATGGTATGTTTTGTTTTTATCTAACTTTAGATTTTTTAACTTTGTAGCAAAATCTTTATCGAAAGTGATTTTATTTTGGTTGTAAAAGCTCTGGATCGAGCAGTAACTGCAGTCAAACCCGCAACTCTCAACCGCATCTAAAGTTAAAAGGTTACAACACCTTGTTTTTTCACTGGCAACCGGACAAAGCCCAAGCCCAAAGCCATCTTTTTGCTCTATACTAAAGGTGATCTTTTGCTCTTTATGATTTACTGAGGGGGTAAAGTTC
>WFOM01000160.1 GCA_015488075.1 Helicobacteraceae bacterium
ACAGTTTCTTTTGTTTATGGTTTTGTTTTATATAATAATGGTAAGGTTTTGGATGCTACCATGTCTGCATTGGTTGGCATTGTTTTTTTTACTTTGATGATAAGAAATATACTAAAAACAAGGAAAACAAGATGATAGTAGATACACACATACATCTTGATGACAAGCGATATGAAGATGATTTGGATGATGTTATAAAAAGAGCAAAAGATGGTGGTGTAAAAAAGTTTATAATCCCGGGAGCCGATGCAAAAACACTACCGAAAGCGATAGAAATCAGTCAAAAATATGATGATGTATATTTTGCAGTAGGTATACATCCTTATGATTTGGACGGATTTGATGAAAAACTTTTTTATGAAAATTTAAATCATCCAAAATGTGTGGCTGTGGGTGAATGTGGGCTTGATTATTTCAGGCTTGAAGGAAGTGACGAAGAGAAAGAAAAAACCAAGCAGAAACAAAAAGAGGTTTTTATAAGACAGATAGAGATTGCTAACGAATTTGACAAACCTTTGATAATTCATATAAGAGATGCATCAAAAGATGCAAAAGAGATACTGTTAAAATATGCAAAAACCGGCGGAGTTCTTCACTGTTTCAATGCAAATGAAGAGCTTTTGTCTTTGTCTAAAATAGGATTTTATTTTGGCATAGGCGGAGTTCTTACTTTTAAAAATGCAAAAAAACTTGTAAATGTTTTGCCAAAGATTCCGTTTGAAAACATGCTGATAGAAACAGACGGACCGTATCTTACACCGGAGCCTTACAGAGGAAAAAGAAACGAACCTCTGTATACTACATATGTTGTCAAAAAGATAAGCCGGCTTCTGGATATAAACGAAGAAACTATAAAGGAAAAAACCACTGAAAATGCTTTTAAACTTTTTGATATAAAAAATTAGATATAATTCAATCCTTAATGATAAAATCAAAAAGGATTGGTTTGAGGTTTTTTTTATTTTTGTTTTTAATACATTCGTTTCTATTTGGAAGTTTGAACTTTTCAAACAATTATGAGAAAAAGATAGAAGTTTTAAACAGTTTTGATGTTGACGGTTATTATATAAACGATCCATATATAAACAAGATAAAAAACTCGCTTTTGCAAAAATATAAAAAGAGGCATTTCTTCAAAGCTATGGAGGAAGCCTATATATACATACCCACTATCAAAAAGATACTTGCAGAATACAACATACCGGAAACTTTTTTGTATATGGCAATGGCAGAGTCTAACTTCTCTAACAAAGCATATTCAAAAAAAAGAGCGGCAGGTCTTTGGCAGTTTATGCCAAGAACGGCAAAGCTTTTTGGACTTAGGATAGATGATTATGTTGATGAGAGAAGAGACCCTATAAAATCGACAAAAGCCGCTGCGAGATATTTGTCTTTTTTACATAAAAAGTTTGGTAAATGGTATCTTGCAGCCATTGCATACAACTGCGGTGACGGAAAATTAAGAAGAGCCATAAAAAAAGCAAAATCTGATGAATTGAAAGTTTTACTTGACGGCAGAAAAAAATACATCCCGAAAGAAAGCAGGATGTATATAAGGAAGATTCTGGCTCTTGCACTCTTGGCAAATGACGAAGAGTTGCTTATAGACAGTGAATACGGTTACCTCTTAAACAGGGCAAATGCATACTCATTGGCTACTGTAAAAGTAGCAAGCGGAGATTCGCTTTACAGGATATCAAAGCAGATTGGCATACCGTATAAAGAACTAAAAAGCCTTAACAGACATCTGAAATACAACTTCATACCTCCATACAAAGGAGGTTATGAAATTTACATTCCTTATATAAAACTGGCAGAATTCAGACAAAAATACAACGGAAACAATGTCAAAAAAGTTTATAAGGTTTATACCGTGAAAAGAGGGGACTCTCTTTACAGTATAGGCAAAAGATACAAACTTTCATACAAAGTTATAAAAGATTTCAACCATTTAAGATCAAATGTTCTTAGATTAAAACAAAAACTTGTTATTCCCGTTGTAAAAAAAAGTGCCGTTTTGGCACATCATCATAGCAAGAGATACTATTATGTAAAAAAAGGGGACACATTAAGGTCTATTGCAAGAAACTTTAATGTAAGCATAAGCAGTCTGAAATCACACAATCATCTAAAATCTTCGATCATAAGAGTAGGGGACAAACTTAAAATTTATGAGTAAAGTATATCTGTTTTTTTTGGCCTTTATATTTGTCGGATGTAGCACCAGAGGACCCGGAACATACCACTATGTAGGCAAGCACAGCTATAACAACACATACAGTAACAAAAACATCAAATACTCCCATGCTACCATGAGACCTTATGTTGTAAGAGGCAAAAAATACTATCCTACCGTTGTAAGCATAGGCGACAGATTTGAAGGCACCGCAAGCTGGTATGGACCGAATTTTCACGGTAAAACCACATCAAACGGTGAAAGATACAACATGTATGATTTTACCGCAGCACACAAAACACTTCCTATGAATACCATTTTAAAAGTAACAAATCTGTATAATAACAAAACAGTTGTAGTTCGTGTCAACGACAGAGGTCCTTTTGTCGATAATAGAATCATAGACCTCTCAAAAGCGGCGGCAAGCAAAATAGATATGATAAAAACAGGAACGGCTCCGGTTATACTTGAGGTGATAGGTTTTGCAGACAAAAACAAAATGCCTACCAAAAATGAGCTCAAACATTCAAAAAAAAGTGTAGAAACAAAAAACTTCGCACTTCAGATAGGTTCGTTTAAAAATATACAGGGGGCTATGAAGATACAGCAAAAATATGACGGTATTGACGGGTATCAGACCATCATAGATGATGTTCAAAACGAATACGGCAGACTTTTTAAAGTTTATCTTATAGGATTTAAAAGTGAAAAGGAGGCAAGAGACTACAAAGCTCTTGGCAAGTTTAAAAATGCATTTATAATTATAAGGGACTGACATGATAGAAGAAAAAAGAAAAACAAAAGAAACAGACATAACTGTCAAACTAGAACTTTATGGAACAGGTAAAAGTAACATAGACACTGGCATAGGCTTTTTTGATCATATGCTTGAGAGCTTTTCAAAACACTCTTTGATGGATGTTGATGTTAAATGTATAGGTGATACACATATAGATTATCATCACTCTGTAGAGGATGTGGGCATAGTTTTGGGAACTGCTTTTAGCAAGCTTGTTTATCCGGTAAAAGGTATAGAAAGGTTTGGGAATGCCGCAGTTGTTATGGATGAGGCACTTGTTGAGTGCGATATAGATTTAAGCAACAGACCTTATCTTGTGTATGATCTTGATGTTGAAGGAAAAGTTGGAAATTTTGATGTGGAGCTTGTTGAGGAGTTTTTCAAGGCTTTTGTTCAAAATGCAAAAATATCGGCTCACATTATCCAAAGAAGAGGCAAAAACAAGCATCATATCATAGAAGCTTCTTTCAAGGCACTTGCTGTTGCCATAAGAAGAGCAACAGCCAAAAACGAAAGAGTAGGAATCCCAAGCACCAAGGATGTTTTGTGATAAAACTCATAGTTCTTGATGTTGACGGCTGTATGACAGACGGCAAACTTGTTTTTGACAACAACGGTGTTGAGTCAAAAGTGTTTGATGTAAAAGACGGACTTGGGATTACGACATGGCTGAAACTCGGAAACGAGATAGCCATCATAACAGGCAGAAATTCAAAGATAGTTCAAAACAGAGCAAAAGAACTCGGTATAAAACATCTTTTTCAGGGTGTAAAAAACAAAGGTGAAGTTCTTTTGTCGCTTATGAAAGATTTGGGACTGAAAAAACATGAAGTAGCAGTTATAGGTGATGATTTAAACGATGTAGTGATGATAAATCTTGCAGGTAAAAGTTACTGTCCAAATGATGCAACAAAGCCTATAAAGGATCTTGTTGAGTGTGTGCTAAGCAGTAACGGGGGCAACGGAGCCGTAAGAGAGATGATCGATTTGCTGGTTTTGCACAACAATCAGCAGGAAGAATTTTTAAAAGTCTGGGGAATATAGTTGAAACTCTCTATAAACTCTTTGTTTCTATTTATCGCTGTATTACTTGGTATAATTGTAACATATCTAAAGCCTTTGAATGTTCATTTTCAAAAGCAAAAAGATGCTCCGGAGATGGAGATGAAAGATTATGAGATGTATGAACTCGATACAAAAAAGCTTGTTGATATCTCAAAAGGTGAAAAGATTGTAAAATACAAAAACAGATATGAGATGTTTAATTTTGATTATATAGACAATTCAGACAAACTTGTTGCAGATATAAAAGGTAATTTTGCAAAATATACAAATAACAAACTTTATGCACAGGGTGATATAGAATATACAAGAGAAGACGGATTGAAAATCACATCTGAAAAGATTTTTTATGACAGGAGTAAAATGTATGTCAAATCATTAACACCTTATGTTGCCACTATGGGAAAAAACAGACTTGTCGGAAATGAGTTCAGGTATCATATAGACAAAGACTTGTTTTTGTCTACAAAGATTAAAGCAAGTTATTTTTTGGAATAAAGAGAAAAATATGAGATATGTTGTATTGGTTTTGATGCTGTTGTTTTCTGGATTTGCGGAAGAGTTGAAAGTTGTTTCGGATGCTTTTAAATCAAATCAGAAAGAGGGCAAATCTGTATTTACGGGAAATGTTTTTATAAAAAAAGGGTATGACGAGTTATGGTGTGACAAACTGACGGTCATAACGGACAAAGAGAACAAACCTGTAAAATTTATAGCTGTGGGTGATGTTAAATTCAAATTGGAAGACCGGGACAAAAACCATTATGCCGGCAAATCGCAAAAAGCTATATATTATCCTTCAAAAAAGATTTATGAATTTTACACAGATGTTCATATAAAACAGCTAAATGACAAAAAAGAGATCACAGGTGACAAGGTTATACTAAATGTGATAGAAGGAACGGCAAGTGCAAACGGTATAGAGGAC
>WFOM01000161.1 GCA_015488075.1 Helicobacteraceae bacterium
ATCTACTTTTACCAAATGTTCTTTTTTAAGATTGTTTTGCTGAAGGTATAGTTTATAACCTGCAAAAAGTATAAAAAACAGCAATATATGAAAAGTTACAGACAAAACAAAAGAACTGAGATGTTTTTTCATATAAAAATATTACCGATATATTGTTACAAAAGTATTAACATCTTTTTCTCGCCACCAGTGCGGCTACTTTTACTTTTTCACCTCTTAGATTTGTATCTGTATACTCTTCATAGTAAATAATATTAAAATCAATAAAAGCATGAAGAAGTTCGTTTTCTCTTAACAGATACTCTTTGTTTGAAGGGTTTTTAAAATCTCCGTGTGCTATTATAAATGTTTTAAAAACAACCACTCCGTCTTTTTTAAGTGCCTCTTTTATCTGAGGAAAAAATCTTCTGTTTAGATAGTTTATATTTACTACCAAATCATACCTGTTTTCCTGCAGGTTATACTCATCCAAATCGGCTTCGATTTTGTTTATGTTTTTTTTGTCTATTTTTGAAAGGGCATAGTCACTTAAGTCAACAGCATCAACTATAAATCCGTTATCAGCCAAAAAATTTGCATTTCTTCCCATGCCGCATGCTATGTCCAAAGCATGCCCTACTTTTGCAAGTTTGTAGTATTTTTTCAAAATCTCTTCAACCTTTACAGGCTGTGGATACTCCTGATACCTTTTGTTCCACCTTTGTTTGTCTTCCGTCATCCTCTTACTCTGTCCTTTTCAAAAACATTTATAAGTTCCAAAAATCCGCTTATATAGTGTGCAAAAAATTTAACAAATTTTTTGTCTTCTTCATCAAATCCGCCTTCTTTGTTGATAAGTTCCAACACACCCATTACATTGTTCGTAGAGTCAAATATGGGTGTTGCTATGATGTTTTTTGTCCTGTATCCTGTCTGTTTGTCAACCTCTTCTAAAAATGCAGGATGTGAATAGGCATCGTTTGTAAAAAGTGTCTCTTCTGTTTTAAACACCCATCCTACTATACCTTTGTCGGCATCTACTTCGATATAGTTAAGCCCCTCTGCATGTGTGCTCCAAAGAACATCTTTTTTTGAATCATATATAAATATGGAACTCCTGTCTGAACCTATGACCTCTTTGATATAGTCAACTATAAGCGGCAATCCTTCTTCAAACGATTTTTTCTGTAAAAGTTGCAGTGCAAATTCCTGCAGTTTTTCATACCTTTTATCCATCAGCTTAACCTCTCTTTGTAGTAGTTATAATCAAAATCTTTTTGATGTTTTATTTTACCATCTTTTGAAACATATACTATACTTGGAAGTTTTATACCGTTAAATGTGGTGTTTTTAACGAAAGTATAGTGAATCTGGTCTTCAAAGATTATCTTGTCTCCTATTTTCAGTTCATCATCAAAGCTGTAATCCCCCATGACATCACCTGCTAAGCATGTATTACCGGCAAGTCTGTATGTATATTTTTTTTCGCCTGCTTCACCGGCACCTCTTACTTTTGCCTTATACGGCATTATAATCGTATCTGGCATGTGTGCCTCTGCGGATGTGTCAAGTATGGCTATCTTTGCATTGTTTTGAACTATATCAACAACACTTGCTACTAAAACTCCGCACTCCCATCCAACAGCCTCACCGGGTTCGAGATATACTTCAACATTCCATCTTTTTTTAAAATCTTTTATAAGATTTATAAGAAGTTTTTTGTTGTATTCTTTTTTTGTTATATGATGACCTCCGCCAAAGTTTACAAAACCAACCTTGTCCAAAAACTCTCCAAATTTCTCTTCAACACCTTTTAGAACTGCTTCCAAAGCATCTGCATCCTGTTCACAGAGTGCATGAAAGTTTAAACCGTCAACATAGTTTAAAACCTTGTCATCAAAATTTTCTCTGGTTATACCAAGCCTTGAGTAGATTCCGCACGGATTGTATATATCTTTTGGACTTGAAGATACTTCAGGATTTATACGAACGGAGATTTTTATATCTGGATTTACCAACTTGACTTTATCATAATATTTTAAAAGCTGATTTTTTGAATTGAAAACTATATGGTCCGAGATGGATGCAATCTCATCTATATCTTCATCTTTAAATGCCGGAGAATATGTGTGTATCTCTGCATCTTTGTTATATTTTTTAAACTCCTCATACCCAAGCTTTGCTTCCCACAACCCACTGCATGTAACACCTTTTAGGTATTTTGAGACAAGTTCAAAAGTGCTGTGCATGGCATAGCCTTTAAGTGCAAGTATAATTTTGGCACCGCTTTCTTTTTGAACTTCATCCAGAATTTTCAGATTTTTTTCAAGCAACTCTTCATAGCATATATAAGCAGGTGTTTTAATCTCCAACTGCTATACCTTTGTTTTCATAATATTTCTTTTGAACTCTTTTTGCAACTTTTTTAAAATGATCTACATTCAAATTCATATCTTTAACCTTTTTAGCAGCATCTTCTATAGATCTATTTGTCAAAATATTTTTAACATTTACGGCAGTTCTTACCACATCAACTGAGTCTATATAAAACTGCATCTGTGGGCTTAAGTCTTTAGTAACTTCAAAATCAAGGTTCTCAAGTATCTCTATATACAAAGGTTCAAGATTCCAGTGCTTAAACAAAAGCGCTGAGATATAGTATGATGTAGTTCCAAACGTATCTATCTCAAAATCTTCTATATTATCGGCTTCGGCAAATTTTCTTCTAAAAACAGTGCTGTATGAACTTTCTTTTGCTTCTTTTGCGACTATGAGTTTACCGCTTTCCATTATAAGTGTCAACGGGTATAAAAAGTTTGCATGTCTTAAGTCTATCCTTGCAAACCACTGCAACATAAGTTGACTTTGCAGATGGCACATGTCGTTAAAAAGTATATTTGTCATACCGTATGCCGACAGATCTGCTTTGATGTTTGACTCTATGGTATAGTTCATAACAAGACCGTAAACAATTTCAGCACCAAGAAGTGTAACTGCTTGTGAAATAGAAGCTATCTTTTTCGAAAAACCGTATTTTGGAGAGTTGACATACTTCAAAACATTTGCAGTAACAACCGCATCACTTTCTATAGCTTTTATAAGCTTTATCATACTCATCTCTTCTATACCCTGTTGATATATCTCGTTTATCGTTACTGCTATATTTGAAAGCGGTGGCAGTGTATTTATCTTTTTAATCAGTTCTTGATATGATGTCATAACTACTCTCCAATATTTTTTATACTTCTAATGTTTCATCAGGCTTTAGCTCCATTATATTCCAAGGAAGTCCGAATAGATTCATATACTCCATAAAGGGGTCAGGATCAAACTGCTCCATGTTCCAAACTCCAGGTTTCATCCATTGGCCCTCAAGCATCAGTTTTGCTCCTATCATTGCAGGAACACCTGTTGTATAGCTTACTGCCTGAGACTTGACTTCTGCATAACATTTTTGATGATCACTTACCTGATAAATGTAAATCTTTTTCTTTTTACCCTCTTTTATCCCTTCTGCTACTATGCCTATATTTGTTTTTCCTTTGGTTCTTGGCCCCAGACTCGCAGGATCGGGCAAAAGTGTTTTTAAAAATTCTATCGGGATTATTTCACAATCTTTGTGTTTAACAGGTTCAATCCCAAGCATACCTACATTTTTAAGCACTTCCATATGTTTTAGATAAGATTCGCCAAATGTCATAAAAAACCTAATCCTTTTTAAACCGTTTATATGTTTAACCAGACTCTCCATCTCTTCATGATATAAAAGGTAACTGTCCTTTGGACCTATCTCAGGATAGTTCCAAACCATCTTGATCTCCATAGGTTTAGTCTCTATCCATTTGCCCTCTTTCCAGTATCTGCCGTTTGCACTGACTTCTCTTAAATTTATCTCAGGATTGAAGTTGGTTGCAAAAGGATAGCCATGATCCCCGGCATTACAGTCAAGTATGTCTATATAGTGTATCTCGTCAAAATAGTGTTTTTGGGCATATGCACAAAAAACATTAGTCGCACCCGGATCAAATCCGCTGCCAAGAAGAGCCATAACACCTGATTTTTTAAACTCTTCATCCCTTGCCCACTGCTCTTTATACTCAAACTTTGCAACATCCGGATGCTCATAGTTTGCGGTATCAAGATAGTGAGTTTTTGTAGCAATGCATGCATCCATTATACTCAAGTCCTGATACGGAAGAGCCACATTTATAACTATATCTGCATTATATTTGTTTATGAGTTCTATAACATTTTGTGTTTTATCTGCATCAACGGTATCTATCTCCAAATTCTCTTTGCCAACTTCATTTTGTATCTCTTCACATTTGCCAAGTGTCCTGCTTGCAAGAATTATCCTTCCAAATATATCTTTGTTTTGAACACATTTGTGGGCTACAACTCTTCCGACACCACCGGCACCTATAATGACAGTTGTTTTATCACTCAAAGACAATCTCCTGATTTTTTGTTATAATATCATACCTAAAAAAATTAAAAAGCAAGCTTATGTCATGGTATAAGATTGAAGATGATATATTGACACTGAATGTTTTGGTAACTCCAAATTCAAAGCAGACAAAGATACTAAAACCGCATGGAGATGAACTTAAAATCTCTATAGCTACCCAACCGGAAAAAGGTAAAGCCACAAAAGATTTGATAAAGTTTTTGGCAAAAGAGTTTGGAGTAAAAGTAAAAGATATAGAAGTTTGTTACGGAGAATTTTCACCTCACAAACAGTTTAAGATAAAAAATCCAAAAAAATTTCCATCTGTTTTTAATGACTTATAAAATTAATTATACCTCACCTCAATCTTAATTTCAGTTTTCAGTTATCAGTTTTCTGTTTTCCGCATTAAGATCAAAAATCCCAAGAAGCTTCCATCTATTTTTAAAAATTAATGGCACCTCTAAAAATGAGACTAAAGTCTCTACTCCAACCTCAATCCTCAAACCTCCAACCTCACCCCTCAATCCTCAATCCTAAAAACAAAACACTCCCCCATATAAGTGCCAATACAACAAGACTTAAAAAAACTACAGCGGCACCTGCATCTTTGGCTGATTTGGCAAGCGGATGAAACTCAGATGTTACCATATCTACAACTCTTTCAATGGCACTGTTTATAATCTCTGCTATGAGAGGAATAAAAAGAGATATAAAAAGTATGGCACTGTAACCAAAAGACAAAGGCATACTCCATGCTATAACCGAACCGATCACAAAAAGAGCTATCTGCCACTTAAAACTTGCTTCGTTTTTTGCTATCTCTATAAGACCTTCTATGGCATATCTGCCGTTTCTAAAAAGACTATGTTTTGGTTTGTTTAGCATATATTTCCTTTAGATTTTTTACTATCTTGTAAGCTTCATCAGTTGTCAGATTTTTATCGTATGGCTTTGAAAAATATATATCAACATCTCTTCTAAAAAGAGGTTTTCTCCCACTGCATCTGGCAAAGGCACTTCCTTGCATACCGTCTATATAAAAAGCAACCACAACCGTATCTTGTGTATGTTTTGCTATATATTCAAAACCTTTTTGAAACTGTTGCAAAGTGCAGTCATAACTTATGCCTCCTTCTGGAAATATTGCGACAATCTCTTTAGAGTTTAGTTTTTTTGTTGCAAGTTTAAACCCCTCTTTGAATGCTTTTGGACTTATCGGGACAACATGCCTTTTTTTCAACAGCCAGTTAAAAATTTTTTTGTTATATATATCTTTGTCCATCAAAAAATTTATCTCTTTTTCAAAAGGTGTCTGAATAAAAAGCCAATCCAGCCAGCTTACATGATTTCCTATAAGCAACACACCTTTGTCATGAGGAACATTCTCTCTCCCGTAAAAATTGAGTCTGTATCTAAATGATGCCAAAAATTCAAACAAACTCCATACAGACTTTTCCAAAAAGTTTTTCAAAGCAAGATATGTCATAACAACCGAAACAAATCCCATAATGTAAAAAAGTGAAACGGCATTGAGTCCAAAATATGCAAACAGAGTTGTAAGTATCAAAAAAGTTATCATAAAGATGTTTTGTATAAAGTTGTTTCCAGCCAGTATGGTGCCAAGGTGTATGATTGGTGATTTGTGCTGTATGTATGAGTTGATTGAAACAAGTATAAAACCGCTAAAAACTCCAAAAAGCATAAACAAAACAGCAATCAAAGGCATAAATGTTATATTTGGTATCATAAACACTATAACAGATATCCCAAGAGCACCAACAAAACTAAATCCCACATTTACATAATGCTTTGAGAGTTTGCTCGCCCAGACGGAACCTACTACTATCCCTATACCCGCAAGTGCCATAACTCCTTGAACATAGATGGTGTTTGTTATGCCGAGATTGGATTTTGCATACTCACCGAATATTGCCAAAATAACCTGTGATACACCCCAGAATATCGATACTATCAGTATCGCATAAAATATATCTTTTTTTCTGGTTATGGTTTTTAGATTTTTAAAAAGATAGTAACCTTGAAAATATCTTCTTGCGGAAAAAACTCTGCAACTGTCGTAGTTTTTGGTATAAGGCAGTCTGAAACTCAACAAAAATTCAACAAGCGAGCCAAAAGTCAAAAAATACCCTATAGGTGC
>WFOM01000162.1 GCA_015488075.1 Helicobacteraceae bacterium
CAGATGCAAAAAGTTATTTTTTTGTTGTTTTGCCTGATAAGCTTTGTTTTTGGTGACTACTCAATAGTCTTTGACTATTCAAAAGACAGAATAGCGATAGAAAAAAAACTAAACGATATAAAAAAAGAAGAAACATATCCGGTTAAAATTTCCAGGATAAAAAGTTACTATCTCATAGCACTTGAGAATCTTTCCAAAGATGATCTAAACAAAATATATCCGGATATAAAGCTAAAATACAAAAATGCCTACTATATAGAATCCGCTTTGACAAAAAAAATAACAACAAAAAGCGATGACCTTATACACATAATCATAAAAAGCGTTGTCATACTTGTTTCTCTGGTTTTGTTTGTAATGCTTATAATAAGATTCAAAGAGCTTGTCAAAATAAAAAAAGAAACTTCAAAAATCAAACATGAACAACAACATCTTGAAAGAGAGTATAGAAAATGAAAAAGTTAGTTTTGTGTTTAATTGTAGCCGTATCTGTTTTTGCAAAAGGTTATATAGTTGTAGATGCCAAATCGGCAAAAGAGGATGCATTGCAAAAAGATGCAAACAGAGTTTTGCATAAAAATATAGTTTTTTCAAAAACAAATTCAGGTAACAAAACTGTTTACAAATCACAGATAATCAATGATGACAAAAATCTGGCACTTCTGTATATGTCGATAAAAGATAAATACAATGATGCAGTTTTGATAAACTTGCCTTCTGATGAAAATGTTGACTTAAAACAGCTTGCAGACGACAAGTTTGTGTATATAGCTCTTTTTATACTTGCTTTTGTTGCAATTATCGGTCTTTTTGTTTCTTCAAAAGAGATAGACAAAGTAAAAAAAGAATCCAAAAAACTTCTTGACAAACAGGATGAGATAAGAGAGATACAGGACAAAATCCTTCAGAATTTAAGTCAAAACATACACTCTATGGCCATTGAAGCGGTAAATGATATGAAAGAGCTTATCTTGAGAACCCAGGATGAGACAGCTCTTAAAAAAGTTCAAAAAGCAGAAAACATTCTTCTAAATGTTTCAAACAATTTGCTTGAATTTTTAAGGATAAAATCAAAAAAAGTTCAAACAAGACAGGAAAGCTTTTCACTGTTTCACTTTTTTAATGATGTAACAGGGCAGGTGAGTGCTACAGACAAAAACATAGACTTTGACCTTTTGTATGATGTTGACAAATCTGTGCCAAATACCCTCATGGGCGATACTCTGAATCTTACAAAGATACTGGTAAATCTTATAGACTTTTTTAAACAAAACGGTGCAAAAAGTGTTTTGGTTGAAGTTGCAAGAGTCAGAAGCGGCATATCAAAATCTATGCTTGCTTTTAGAGTCAGAAGTGATTTGACCATAGATATACAAAACGACAAAGAGCTTTTTGTTTCGAAGTTCAATGAAACAACCAAGCAGTATGAAGGACTTCAGCTTTATGTCGCAAAACAGCTTTCTGTTATAATAGATGCCGAACTTATACCTAAAAATTCCATAAAAAACAAAAATGCGGAGTTTATACTTAAACTTCCGTTTAGTAAACCGGCACTAAGTGAGCTTATACATCCAAAAGAGCTTATAAAAGAGTTGTATGAAGTAAATGTGTTGTTGGTTGACAAGAACAAAAACTGTCTTGATATAGACAGAAAAATATTTGAAAATATCGGTATAAAAGTTGACGGATATATAAGAAGAGAGTTTAATCACAGCAAAGTTGATTTTGGCAAATACGATATAGCCATTATAGAGGATTCACTCTTTACCCAGGAGCTAAAAACCATACTCTTTAGTCATAAAAATCTTAAAGTCATATCTTTTAACTCTATATTTGTTGATGAGCATATAGGTGCAGATGTCAGTGATGCGGTTTTGAAAAGACCTCTTACGGTTGAGCAGATACAAGAGACATTCAATGCCATATATGAATCGAAAGAGGACAGGATAGAGTCTAAAAACGTTGATCCAAGCGTTCCTGTTTATAAAGGTATATTCCCGGATACTAAAGATGTAACACTTGATAGTTTTGCAGATTTTGCAGGTAAAAATCTTTTGATAGTCGAAGATAATTTTATAAATCAAAAAGTGCTTCTTTCTATACTTAAAAAATCTGACATGAAGATAGAAGTGGCAAATGACGGTAAAGAAGCATTAGAGAAAGTTGAAGCTGATCCGGACAAGTTTGATCTTGTTTTGATGGATATAAATATGCCTATAATGGACGGTTATACAGCTACTATAAAAATAAGAGAGATAACAAAAACACTTCCTATAATTTCACAGACAGCTTTGACTTCGCCTGATGAAGTAAGAAGAATGTATGAAGTCGGTATGAACGGATTTTTGGCAAAGCCTGTAGGAAAAGACAAACTTTATACGGTTTTTGCACTATTTATGGATATCGATAAATCTAGAACACCTGCTCAAATATTAAATCAAGATAAACCGAAACAACTTGATAAACTTCCTGGTCTAGATATAAAACAAGGTTTAGAAAATAGTGATAATGACGAACTTCTTTACAAAGAGGTGCTGGAAGAATTCCTTGAGGCTTTTGGTGAGAGTGATGTAGTTTTTGAAAATCTCGTATATGATTACAGGTTTGAGCAGTTAAGGCTTATGTGTATAGATATAAGAGGTGTAGCAGGCTCCATAGGTGCAAAAGATATGTATGATCTTGTGGTTGAGATACTGCAAATGATACTTATAAAAAAATACAACACTATGGATGTTTACCAAACAAGGTTTAAAAAAGAGTTGCAAAGACTAAAAGATTCTATCAATATATATCTCTCATCAAAATAAGCCACTTTTGTAGATAATCAACCCCTTTTTTGTGCTATAATAATAAAAAAAGGGGTTTGCATGGTTGATGATATACTTTTAAAAATAGCAAAAACTTCAATACTTCAGGAGTTTGACAAAAGTATAAAGATCGACAAAGAAGAGCTTATAAGAAACTACCCGTTTTTGGCAAAAAAAGGTGCTACATTTGTAACACTGGATAAAAACAGTTCCTTAAGAGGATGCATAGGCTCTATAATAGCCCACAGAACTCTTTTGGATGATGTTATAGAAAATGCAAAATCAGCCGCATTTAACGACCCCAGATTTAAGCCTCTTGACAGTAGCGAATTTAATGAACTGGAGCTTGAAGTTTCAGTGTTAAGTGAGCCTGAGAAGATACTATACAGTGATTATGATGATTTGCTTACAAAAGTTGTTCCTTTTAAAGACGGTCTCATACTCAAATATAACAGTTTTCAGGGAACATTTCTGCCTCAGGTTTGGGAACAGCTTCCGTTGCCCGAGCAGTTTTTGGAACATTTGAGTTACAAAGCAGGTGCAAATCCGTCTATATACAACTACCATCCTGATATCTACAGATACAGGGTTGAGCATATAAAAGACAGATGGGATAAGATTGAGTCGGTAGTTGGTAGTGAGGATTGAGGATTTAGGTTTGAGGGTTGAGGATTAAGGAAAACGCAGAGTTATCGTAGGCTTAGGAATTACTTCCTAAGCCGTATTAAATTAGTATTATTGAGGATTGAGGTTTTAGGAGTAAAGACTTTAGTCTCGTAAATTGGTGATTAGTGATTAGTGATAGTAATTAGTAGTTGTAGGGGAAATAGATGCAGTATTATCGATATAAAAGTAAAAACAGCATAACTTGTGTATTGTGTAAGCATTACTGCACTTTAAAAGAAGGCAAAACCGGTATATGCGGTATAAACAAAAACGAAAACAATCAACTGGTAAATTTGACTTATGCTCATCCAAGTGCTATAAATCTTGATCCGATTGAAAAAAAACCGTTGTATCATTTTTTGCCTGCTACCACTTCACTCTCACTTGGAACGGTAGGGTGTAATTTCAGATGCCCGTTTTGTCAAAACTATTCGATATCTCAGACAAATTTGGTAAACGAAGATATAAATTATCCGCCTGATGTTATAGTCCAGCTTGCTTTGAAGTATGGTGCAAAATCTATAAGCTATACCTACAATGAGCCTACAATATGGTATCCTTATGCAAAAGATATAGGTGTTTTGGCAAAAAAAGTAGGACTTAAAAATGTATTTGTTTCAAGCGGATACGAGAGTGATGAAGTTTTTGAAGATATGCAAAGCTTTGTGGATGCGGCAAATATAGATTTGAAAAGTTTTTCGAAGGAGTATTATAAAAAGATTTTAAAAACCTCACTTGAGGGAGTGCTTGATAATCTGAAAAAATTTGCAAAATCTTCTGTATGGGTAGAAGTTACAACTTTGGTTATACCAGGAGTAAACGACTCAAAAGATGAGTTAAGGGATATGGCAAGGTTTATAAAAAACGAGATGGGAGATGAAATACCTTGGCACTTAAGTGCTTTTCATCCGGACTATAAGATGTTAGACACACCTCCAACTCCTATGTCAACTCTAATAATGGCAAAAGAGATGGCACTTGAGGAGGGGCTTAAGTATGTTTATCTTGGAAATGTCAGAGTTGATTCATCCACATATTGTCCAAAATGTGGTAATCTTCTAATCAAAAGAGAGATTTATGACACAAAAG
>WFOM01000163.1 GCA_015488075.1 Helicobacteraceae bacterium
AAACTTTTGAAGTGATGTCTCACAATGATGCGGAGTTTTCCATAAACATAACCGAAGATGATTTGAACTATAACTACCTTTTAAGATATCTCAAAACACAGGCAAAAAAACACAACATAAACCATGACAGGGTTATACTGGAGATTTTGGAAGGTTTGAGTGCCAAAGCAAAAGAACAAAACCTAAAACAGTTAAAACAACTTAAAAAAGAGGGTTTCAAAATAGCCATAGATGACTTTGGAGCAGAATACTCCAACTTTGAAAGATTGCTGGAACTTGATGTGGATTATATAAAAATAGACTCAAAATATATCAGAAATCTTGATAAAGATCCAAAAAGTTACGAGATAGTAAAAGCTATATCTTCTTTTTCAAAAAATATGGGTATAAAATGTGTAGCAGAGTTTGTTCATTCAAAAGAGATTTATGAAAAAGTAAAAGAGATTGGTATAGAATACTCACAGGGGTATTATATAGAAAAACCAAAAAAGCTACTTTAGTAGCTTTGAATTTTTGTTATTATTATATAATTTGCCGAAAAAAGAGGAGATAAGATGGCGCTTATAATGCTTATAATCATGAACCTTGCCGTAATGGCATCACTTTATGTGGTGCTGTTTGTCTTAAGTGCTTTTTTTGGAATTAATCTTGATCCAGGCTCAACTTCCGGTCTGTTTTTATTTGCAGCGGTTTTTGGTTTTGGTGGCAGTTTTATTTCCCTTTTATTGTCAAAAACAATGGCAAAAACAGCAATGGGAGTTGAAGTTATAGAAGCACCTACCAATGAAACAGAAGAGTGGCTTTTAGATACCGTTTATAGACTCTCAAACGAAGCCGGTTTTAAGATGCCGGAAGTCGGTATATTTGAAGGTGCTCCGAATGCATTTGCAACCGGATGGAACAAAAACGATGCACTTGTGGCTGTAAGCACCGGACTTTTAGAGATAATGGACAAAAAAGAGATAGAGGGTGTTTTAGCTCATGAAATTAGCCATATAAAAAACGGCGATATGGTTACTATGACACTAATGCAGGGAGTTTTAAACACTTTTGTCATATTTGTCTCTAGGATTTTGGCAAACATATTCTCTCAAGATAGAGACGGAAGAACAAACTATGCCACATACTATATGATAAATTTTGCTTTGGAGATAATCTTTAGCCTTTTTGCAACCGCAATTTTGATGTGGTTTAGCAGATACAGAGAGTTTAAAGCAGATGAGGGAGCAGTCAGCCTTAGCGGTGCAGAAGGTATATACTATGCTCTTGCAAAACTGGGTCAAATCCCAAAAGAACAGTTGGCTTTGCCAAACGATATGAAAGCTTTTGGGATAGTTGGTTTTTTAGAAACTCTTTTTGCTTCACATCCACCGATAGAAGCAAGACTGAAACATATACAAGAGATAGCAAGGGGATAATATGTTTGATATAATGTTGGCTTTGGTGTTGTTTGAATTTTATGAAATCTCATGGCAAAAAGCAGATACCATTATGGGAATGCTTGCAAAAATGTATGAGGTTTACAGAAAAAATCTTGTTTTATTTCTTCTAAAACACCCAAGCTACATTATATCTGTTTATATACTGCTTAAAACAAACTACGATTTTTTTGCTATAGTTTTGGTGGTTTTAAAATCTCTTGACATACTGACAAAGATAGTTTTTATGCAAAAGATTTTTGATGAAAACAGAACAAATGAAGTAGATAAAATCTTTTATGAGCCTATGCCAAAGTTTTTCCCATACATCGGGCTTGGCATATACCCCTTTTTGGCTTTTTATGCCATAAAAGCTTCAGGAGTAATTTTTTAAAAAGCTAATTACCCCTGCTTCCCGGTTTTACAGCTTCGCTTCCCTCTTTACACATAGGACATTCATCCGGAGTATATATCTCAAAGCTAAAGTCAGCCAAAGCAAAAAACGGTTTGTTTTTTGGAAGTTTGCAGTTTGGTTTGGCTTTCGTGTCGCTTCCTTCTCTTTTGCAAAAGCCCCTGTTTGCAAGAGCGGCAAATCCAACAACTTCGCCACCCAAAGACTCTATAACATTAGCAGCTTCGAGTGCACTTCCACCCGTTGTTATGATATCTTCACAGATTAAAACTCTTTCACCTTTTTTTATCTCAAAGCCTCTTCTTAGTGTCATTTCACCCTGGACTCTTTCTGTAAATATACTTCTTTTGTCCAAAGCGGTAGCCAAAACAAAACCTGCTATAACACCGCCAAGAGCAGGTGAGCAGACCGTATCTATATCTATACCTGATGATTTTATCTCTTTTGCCAGTTCATCAGCCAAAAGTTTTGCAGTTTTAGGGTTTTCCAAAACCTTGGCAGACTGCAGATAAAACTGAGAATGGTTGCCCGAACTTAGTTTAAAATGCCCTTCCAAAAGAGCATTTGCATCTTCATAAATCTTTTTTATATCCAAAATCACACCTTCATTATCTCTGCTTCTTTGTTTTTAAGTATGTTGTCAACCTCTGCTACATACTTGTCTGTGAGTTTTTGAATTTTCTCCTGGGCCTGTTTTGATTCATCCTGGGTTATCTCTTTGTCTTTTTCAAGTTTTTTTATCTTGTCGTTTGCCCATCTTCTGTCGTTCCTTATGGCTACTTTTGCTTTTTCACCCATCGCTTTTGCCTGTTTTACACTTTCTTGCCTTTGATCAACAGTCATAGGCGGGAAGAAAAGTTTTATGGTTTCTCCGTCATTGTTTGGATTTACTCCTATATTTGCCTGCTGTATAGCTGTTTCTATATCTCCAAGCAGGTTTTTCTCCCACGGATTTATAGTTATGGTTGTTGCATCTGTTGCCAAAACCGAGCCAA
Source organism: Helicobacteraceae bacterium (assembly GCA_015488075.1). Taxonomy (GTDB): domain Bacteria; phylum Campylobacterota; class Campylobacteria; order Campylobacterales; family Sulfurimonadaceae; genus S012-15. The sequence continues at coordinate 2,826 of WFOM01000163.1, forward strand.
CCTGATCAAGTGGAGTCGGAGTGCCGTAGTAGTCTATCTTTATACCGTCAAGTATGGAAGTTGTTACTTTTCCAGTTCTTATCGTTCTAAACTCTTTTTGCATATGCTCTATAGCATGCTTCATCTTCTCTTCTGCTTGAGTATATATCTCATCTAACATTGGCATACCTCATCTTTTAAATTTTTTTGTATTTTAGCCAAATAATGATTAAAAAAAGTATAAACCGAAAAAACGGTTTATTTGGAGTTGTTTGTTTCTTTTGAAGGGAGAGTAGGAGCCTGGACATCTACTGTTTTTTCTACTTTTACATCATCAACGATTGATGCTTTTGCCTCTTTTGCATACATATAACCAAGAGCTATGGTGTTTGCAACAAACAAAAAGCCTATGGTAAAGGTAAGCTTGGTTAAAAAACCGGCAGGCCCTTTTGCACCAAAAACAGACTCGTTAGAACCGCTATATGCACCAAGACCTATACTTGAACTTTTTTGTAGTAAAACAATTATAGTCAAAATTACAACCAAAACTATCTGAGTTATAAACAAAAATCCTGTTGTCATCTTTTATCCTAAAATATTTTTGAGGATGGAATTATACCAAAAAAATTTATAATCTGCTATAATTTCAATAAAAAAGAGGTTGTATGACAAGATTTTTACTCGCTTTTGCAGCTTTGTTTATAATCACCGGATGTTTTGACAAAAAAGAAAAAAAGAGTGATGAAACAGTAATAACTTCAACATTTTCTCTGTATGATGCCGTAAAACATATAACAAAAGATACTGTAAAGGTAAAACCTCTTGTTCCTTTTTCAAAAGAGATTCACGAGTTTGAGCCCACACCAAAAGATATCATAGCCTTAAAAAAAGCAAAACTGGTCATCATAAACGGTGCCGGTTTGGAGCCTTGGCTTAGAAAATACAACCTTAAAAGCAACATACTTGATGTCAGCAAAGATATAACACTTTTAAAATTTGACGAAAAAAAGGAAGATGAACATCACCATCACGATGAAAGCGGAACAGACCCGCACTACTGGCTCGATA
>WFOM01000164.1 GCA_015488075.1 Helicobacteraceae bacterium
ACACTACTTTTTGCTCTTTAAATAAGATAAGTTTGTTTAAAAAGAGCTTAAAAAGCATAAAAAAAGTAATTTTTTTGTGTTAAATTGGAGTTTAGGAGTATATATGAGTAAATTGGAAAATATAAAAAAATATGAGGACCTGCTTACTTCGTTCAAAGACAACTGTGGTTTTGGACTTATAGCAGATATAAAAAACAGACCATCAAGAAAGATACTTGACAATGCTATAACGGCATTGGAGAGAATGATGCACAGGGGTGCTATAGCGGCTGACGGAAAAACAGGTGACGGAAGCGGGCTTCTTCTTTCTATGCCAAAAGAGTTTATGATTGAGATAGCAAAGGAAAACGGAGTTGAACTTCCGGACTTGTTTAGTGTAGCAGTTGTTTTTACAAAAGATCTCTCACATCTTGATGTGGTAAAAGAGGTTTGTGAAAACAATGACTTAAAAGTTGTCTTAAAAAGAGATGTTCCGGTAAATACTGAAGCACTTGGTGATCAGGCACTAAAAACACTTCCACATATAGTTCAGCTATTTATAACTCCAAACTCCATAATGGCAAAAAAAAGATTTGATGCACTTCTTTATCTCAGCAGAAAAGAGGTTGAACACAAACTTAAAGATGATGAGGATTTTTACATACCTTCGATGAGCTCAAAAGTGCTTTCATACAAAGGGCTTGTAATGCCTACACATATAAAAGAGTTCTATCCTGATTTGATGGACAGCAGATTTAAAATCTCTTTTTCACTTTTTCACCAAAGATTTTCAACCAATACTCTTCCACAGTGGAGACTTGCCCAACCGTTTCGTGCAGTTGCTCACAACGGAGAGATTAACTCTGTTGAAGGGAACAGATTCAATGTAGCTATAAAATCTCTTGCTATCAAATCTGAAGTTTTCAGTGATGAAGAGATACAAAGGATACTGCCTATACTTCAAGAGGGTGCAAGTGACAGTGCAAGTGCCGACAACTTTTTGGAGTTTTTACTGGTTAACGGTATGGACTTTTTTAAAGCGGTAAGAGCTCTTATACCTTATGCATGGCAAAATGCTCCTCATATGGACCCGGAACTTAGAGCATTTTATGAGTATTTCTCAACTGTGTTTGAAGCATGGGACGGCCCTGCAGCATTTAGTGTAACTGACGGAAGATATATCGGCTGTGTTCTTGATAGAAACGGTCTTAGACCTTCAAAATATGTTATAACAAATGATGACATGCTTATAATAGCCAGCGAATACGGTGTTATCCCTATGGATGAAGATAACATCAAAGAAAGAGGCAGACTTCAGTCGGGCGAGATGATAGGGCTTGATTTGAAATTTGGAAAAATCCTAAAACATGAGGATATAAACGACTATCTTAAAAGCTCAAACCCTTATATGAAATGGCTAAATGAGCATATGGTGTATCTTCAAGAACATGTTGCCGAACAATGTGATATAGAAAACGAGTTTGATGACAACAATCTTATAGAAAGACAAAGATATTTCAATATAACCCAGGAGATTATAGAGCAGGTTATAGAACCTATGATAAAAGACGGCAAAGAGGCTGTCGGAAGTATGGGCGATGATACACCGCTTGCCGCTTTTTCAACAAAACAAAGAAGGTTTACCGATTTTTTCAAACAAAAATTTGCTCAGGTTACAAACCCGCCAATAGACCCTATAAGAGAAAAGATAGTTATGAGTCTAAACACCGGTTTTGGTGAGACACACAACATACTTGATGAGCTTCCAACCCATGCACACAGGCTAAAAGCGATATCACCGATACTAACAAAAGAAAAACTTGATATATTAAAATCTTTTGGTGATCCGAAATCTCCGAGATTTGAAGAGTTTTATAAAAACAAAACATTTTCAACTGCTTACAGCGGTGATCTGAAAAAAGCTTTGGACAAGCTGGTTAAAGATGTTATAAAAGCTGTCAAAGAAGAGCATATAAGAGTTGTTATACTTGATGACAGCGAATTCGGCAAAGACAAAGCGGCTATACCTATGGCAATGGCTGTGGGAAGATTAAACATAGCACTTCTTGAAGAAAAACTAAGACATCTTGTTTCGATGGTTGCGGTAACTGACGAGGTGCAAGACTCCCATTCTGCAGCAGTGCTTATAGGTTACGGTGCAAATGCCATACATCCAAAACTGCTTTTCTCAACAGTTATAAAACATCTAAGCCATACCGGTGACAAACATATAAATCAGCATGAAGCTATAAAAAATGTCTTAAATGCATTAAACGGCGGACTGTTGAAAATACTTTCAAAAATGGGTATATCAACCATAGCATCATACAGAAACTCAGGTCTTTTTGATATACTCGGACTTTCTAACGAGATAGTTAAAGACTGTTTCAGAGCAAGCAAATCCGCACTTGACGGTCTTACATACAAAGATATAGACGAAAGACTAAAAGCTTGGCACAAAGATGCATTTAGAAATGACGGATTTAACAAGATCTTTCCTCTGAAAATAGGCGGTTTTTACAAGTTTTACAATGATGAGGAGTATCATGATTTCGGTCCGCAGGTTATAAAAGCTATCCATAAAGTAGCAGACAGCGGAGAGAAAAAAGACTGGCAGGTCTTAAAAGATCTTATAGAAAAAAGAAACAAAAAGTTTATAAGAGACTTTTTGGAGATAAAATCTGACAGAGAGCCTATAAGCATAGATGAGGTTGAGCCGAAAGAAGAGATATTTAAAAGATTTGCAAGTGCAGCTATGAGTCTTGGTTCTATCTCACCTGAAGCTCATGAAACACTTGCGATTGCCATGAACACAATCGGCGGTCAGTCCAACTCTGGTGAAGGTGGTGAAGATCCTGAGAGATTTGGAACTGAGAGAAACTCAAAGATAAAACAGGTGGCTTCCGGTAGATTTGGTGTTACTCCGGCTTATCTAAGAAGTGCAGAAGAGATTCAGATAAAAGTAGCTCAGGGTGCAAAACCAGGTGAGGGCGGACAGCTTCCTGGACACAAAGTTTCAGCTCTTATAGCAAAACTAAGACATACAACAAAAGGTGTAACACTTATATCACCTCCGCCACATCATGATATATACTCTATAGAGGATTTGGCCCAGCTTATATTTGACCTAAAACAGGTAAATCCAAATGCCAAAATAGCAGTAAAACTTGTTTCAACCATAGGTGTAGGAACAATTGCGGCAGGTGTTGCAAAAGCATATGCAGACAAGATTATAATCTCAGGAGGTGACGGAGGAACAGGTGCTGCTCCTCTTACTTCCATAAAATTTGCAGGTAACCCTTGGGAGTTGGGTCTTAGTGAAGCTCACAATGCACTAAAAGCCAACCATCTAAGAGAATTTGTTCATCTTCAAACAGACGGCGGATTAAAAACCGGTATGGACATTATAAAAGCAGCACTCCTTGGAGCAGAGTCTTATGCCTTTGGAACGGGAGTTCTTACCATAGTAGGTTGTAAAATGCTTAGAATCTGTCATGTAAACAGATGTTCTGTCGGTATCGCAACACAAAATGAAAAACTAAGACAGGAGTTTTTCAAAGGGCATGTCGGTCAGGTTATAAACTACTTTACACAGCTTGCCGAAGATGTAAGAGAGATCCTTGCATCTATGGGTTACAGAAGTTTGGAAGAGATTATAGGAAGAAGTGACCTTCTTAAAGTGATAGATGATGATTTTGCCAAAAAATTTGACTTTAGTGAAGTGTTGCACCGGGTAGAAGGTGTAAACACATGTCAACTTCCTTCAAATGTTCCGTTTGATTTGAACGAATTTGAAAAAGATGTGCTAAAAGAAGCATACAGTGCCATAAAAAATCCAAAAATGCCTATAAGAATCAAAAGAGATATAACAAACCTAAACAGAAGTTTTGGAGCACTTATAAGCGGTGAGATAGCAGAATACTACGGTGACAAAGGTTTGGCTCCTGATACTATAAAAATAGAGTTAAAAGGTATAGCAGGTCAGGCTTTTGGTGCATTTTTGATAAACGGTCTTACACTAAAACTAAACGGTGTTGCAAACGACTATATCGGCAAAGGTATGCATGGCGGTAAAATAGTCATAGTTTCTCCTCATGAAGGAGAAGATTTCAGTGCCGGCGGAAATACATGTCTGTATGGAGCAACAGGCGGCAAACTTTATATAAATGCCGCTGTCGGAGAGAGGTTTGCCGTTAGGAACTCTGGTGCCATAGCCATAGTTGAAGGTGCCGGGGACAATGCATGTGAGTATATGACAGGCGGAGTTGTAGTTATTTTAGGTAAAACTGGAATTAACTTCGGTGCAGGTATGACAGGTGGAGTTAGTTTTGTATATGACAAAGAACACAAATTTATAGAAAACATCAATCAGGAGTTGGTTGAAGGTGTTAGAATAGATACCGACCTTGGCGATGAGGCAAGACACTTCCTTAAAAAACTGTTAAAAGACTACTATAATGAAACAGGAAGCAAAAAAGCCAAACATATTTTGGACAACTTCAGAGTCGAGATAAGAAACTTTTGGCTGGTTAGACCTAAAAACCTGACAAAACTACCACTTAATGTTGAAGACGGAGATTAATTATGAGAGAATTTTTAACTATAGAAAGAATAGAACCTGCTAAAAGACTGGTTGTAGAGAGAGTAAAAGATTTCAATGAAATTTATGAAGTTTTTGACAAGCATGAGGCTGCAAGCCAGAGTGACAGATGTATACAGTGTGGTGATCCTTACTGTCTTAACAAATGTCCTCTTCACAATTACATACCACAATGGCTAAAAGCGGTTGCACAAAAAGATCTGGAATTTGCTTTTAAGCTTTCAAACGAGCCTTCACCGTTTCCTGAAGTTATGGGAAGGGTTTGTCCTCATGACAGACTGTGTGAAGGTGACTGCACACTAAATGACGGTCATGGAGCTATCACCATAGGCTCTGTTGAGACTTATATAACCGAAGAGGGATTTAAAGCGGGTTATAAGCCTGAGTTTCCGGGTATAACCACAGACAAAAAAGTAGCCATCATCGGAAGCGGTCCTGCAGGTCTCAGTGCTGCTACATATCTTTTAAGAAGCGGTATAGCCGTAACGATGTATGAAAGAGCCGACAAAGCAGGAGGTCTTTTAACTTACGGCATACCTAACTTCAAACTTGACAAAAAGATAGTTCAAAGAAGAATCAAACTGCTTGAAGAAGCAGGTATGAAACTTGTTTTAAACTGCGAAGTCGGAAAAGATATAAGTTTTGAAGAGATAGCAGATACTCATGATGCCATATTTATAGGTATAGGTGCAACAAAAGGTAAAAGAGCAAACATCCCGGGTGAAAATGCGAAAAATGTTTTCTTGTCTATGGAGTATCTGACTTCAATGCAGAGAAAAAGATTTAATCTTGACTATGACAAAAAATTTGATTTTAAAGATTTGGATGTTGTGGTTATAGGTGGCGGTGATACTGCAATGGACTGTGTAAGAACAGCACTTAGAGAAGGGGCTAAATCTGTTAAATGTCTTTATAGAAGAGATGAAAAAAATATGCCGGGAAGCAAAAAAGAGTATAAAAATGCTATGGCTGAGGGTGTAGAGTTTGTTTTTAACACCGCTCCAAAAGAGATTGTAATTGAAGGTGACAAAGCTGTTGCCATAGAGTGTGTGAAAACAAAACTTGGTGCCAAAGATGAAAGCGGTAGACAAAGGATGGAGATTATAAAAGACAGCGAGTTCAGAGTAAGAGCCGATGTTATAGTTGAAGCACTCGGATTTGATCCTGCTGTTCCTTCATTTTTGGCTGAAAACGGTATACAGACAAATGAATGGGGCGGTATAATTATAGATGAAAACCACGAAACAACTACAAAAGGTGTTTATGCCGGCGGTGACTGCTACAGAGGAGCTGATCTTGTCGTAACTGCCGCATATGACGGAAGAGAAGCTGCAAAAAGCATTATAAAATCTCTTCTTGGATAGATATGGGCTTTTAGCCCCACGGTAATTAGAACTAAAGAAAAGCTAATGTTGAAGAAAGGATTTTGATTTTTAGGTTATAAAATTATGTGCCATAGGCAAAAATGCAACATGTTTGAGCGAAGCGAGTCTTGCATTTTTAATAATTTTAGAACCGATCTGAAGGAAAAAATCAAATTCTCCTTAAATATTAGTTTTGATTTATCATGTCTTAGCCCTTATTTAAAATATGGTATAATTCCAAAAAATTTATAAGGAATTGTTTTGAATCTTCTTAACCTTTTTTCCAAATCCGACACAAAACCAGCAAAAAAACAACCATCTAAAAACGAAGCTCCTTCGCACTGGGTTAAATGCTCAAACTGCCAGGCTTTGATGTATTACAAAGAGATAGAAAAACAACACTATGTATGTCCCAAATGTGGATATCATCTAAGGATAAATGTGGATGACAGAATTAAACTGCTTGCAGATGAGGGAAGCTTTGTAGAGTATGATGCAGAGTTGGAGCCTGTGGATCCGCTTAATTTTGTAGATAAAAAGAGTTATAAAAAAAGGATTGAAGAAGGTTTTAAAAAAACAGGAAGAAAATCCTCTGTAGTAAGCGGTGAATGCACCATAAACGGAGTTTTAACTCAGCTTGTTGTGTTTGATTTTTCTTTTATGGGCGGAAGTCTCGGTTCGGTTGAGGGTGAAAAAATTGTCCGTGCCATTAACAGAGCCATAGAAAAAAGATGCGGTTTGGTTATAGTAAGTGCAAGTGGAGGTGCAAGAATGCAAGAAAGCACCTTCAGTCTTATGCAGATGAGTAAAACTTCTGCCGCACTTGCAAGACTTTCAGACGAAAAACTTCCTTATATTTCAATCTTGACTGATCCTACCATGGGTGGGGTAAGTGCATCTTTTGCAATGCTTGGAGATGTGATAATTGCAGAACCGGGAGCTTTGATAGGCTTTGCCGGTCAGAGGGTTATAAAACAGACTATCGGTTCAGACCTGCCTGAAGGATTTCAAAGAGCCGAGTTTTTGCTTGAGAAAGGCTCCATAGATATGGTTGTAAACAGAAGTGAGCTTAAAAAAACCGTCGGTGATTTGCTGAAGCTGTTTTTAAACAATGAGTAGTATAAGACTTTATGCCCTTTGCGATGAGGAGCTTTTACAAAGATACGGTGTAAGTGTCAAAGAGTTTGTGGATATAGCAAAAAGAAAAAAAGCGGAGATAATCCAATATAGAAACAAAACAGATGACACGGAATTTATAAAAAAAAGACTTATAGAACTGAGAAAACTGTATGACGGTTTTTTGCTGGTAAACGATAGATACGAACTTACATCTTTTTGTGACGGTGTCCATATGGGGCAGGAGGATTTGGAAGCTATCGACAAAGACAAGCAAAAGGCTGTAAAGATACTAAAAAAGACAATAGGTGAAGATAAAATTATAGGTGTCTCAACACATAACAAAGATGAAGTTCTGCAAGCCAATGAGTTTGATATCAACTATATAGGTCTTGGTGCTTACAGAGACACTTCAACCAAAAAAGATATAAAAACGGTTTTGGGTGAGAGTCTTGACGAGATAGCCGGATATTCAAAACATTTTGTTGCTGCCATAGGCGGAGTAAAAGAGAGCGACAGATTTAAAAATGTGACATATCATGTCATAGGCAGCGGTTTGTTTGAATGAAGATAGAAATTGTCTCTATAGCAAAAAAGGAAAAAACTCTTTATGAACCGTTATACAAAGAGTTTTACAAGATGATTTCCAGATATGCAAAAATAGAAGATACAGAGATATTTAATAAAGAGATTCAAACTGCACACAAAATTTCAAGTGATGCCGCCAAAAAAGCTTATACAAAGGTTTTAACACCGTTAGTGAGTAATAGTTACACACTTTCGCTTGACCCAAAAGGCAAAATTTTGGACTCTTATGAATTTAGTAAGCTTTTAGATGGTAAAATGTCGGTTAAATTTTTCATAGGTGGTGCTTACGGATTTGAAAAAGAGTTTTTAAACAAAACAGACAAAACAATAAGTTTGAGTAATCTGACAATGAGTCACAAGGTTGCCAAAATGGTTTTGCTGGAACAGATTTACAGAGCTTTTTCGATACTTAACAACCACCCATATCACAAATAGGAGAGATTTTTGCAAAAGAGTGAATTAGAGTATTTTAAAAGTGTATTGCTTCAAAGAAAAGAGCAGATATTAAAAAATCTTAACGGTGTTGCAGAAGAGATGGATGAACTTGCAGAACAGGAAGTAAACGATGAGGGTGATTTTGCTTCAGTAAGCAATGACAGTATGGTAGAAGGTGCAATAGCCACACAGCAAGAACATGAATTAAGAGAAATAGAAAAAGCTTTGCTGAAGATAGAAACAGGAAACTACGGCATATGTGAAATGTGTGAAGAGCCTATAGGAACACACAGGCTAAAAGTAAAACCACATGCGGTTTACTGTATAGATTGCAGAGAGGTTGTTGAAAATTCAAACCAGTAATCTGTTGATTAAGAAGGAAAAACTATGTATTTAAAAAGGTATACCGTTGCATCGTTTGTTTTGATGCTGCTCATTGGTTGGTATGTTTACTCATTTGTAACACAAGAGAGTATGAGTCTGTCTCTTTTTGGTTATAAATCTCCATCGCTTCCTGTGGCATTGTTAGTGGTTTTGCCTCTGTTTATACTTTATCTGGCAAGTGTTCTTCATATGGGGTTTTACTCGATTCTTGGCAGTATAAAACTGAAAAAATATGAAAAAGACTATAACAAGCTTTTATCTGCCATATCTGATGCTTTTTTACAAAAAGACCAATCAAGCAGGTTTTACAATACACCAAGATACAGCCTTCTTGGGAAGATTGTTGAAAATTCAAAAATATTTCCAAATACAGAGCCCCTAATAAACATAGAAGATGAAAAACTTAAAAAAACAGTTGAGATTATAGACAAAATCCAAAAAGGAGAAAGTGTAAATCTTAAAAAATTTTCACTTTCGCCAAACAACCCTTTTGTTATACAAAACATAAAAAACAGATTAAAATCCAAAGAGATATCTCCCGAAGAGATTTTGAAAAACAGCCAGAACTATGATGAAAGTATAGTAAAGTATGCCTTTGAAGAGTATATAAAAATAGCAAAATGTGATGATATACTAAAATATAAAAATTATATAGACTCAAAAAATATATTTGATATACTTCAAAGAGTAAATGATGATGAAAATGCAATTGAATTCAGCAATGAAGAGTATATAGATTTGCTTCAAGACCTTGGACTTACAAAAGATGAGTATATAAAAGTTGCCAAAAAACTTTCAAAAAACATGGTCCCTGATTCAA
>WFOM01000165.1 GCA_015488075.1 Helicobacteraceae bacterium
GCATTTAGAATAACATATAATTTAACAAACGACGGTAATAACGACCTGGTTAAAATAGAAAAAACAAACACCGGCAAATATAAAATTCTGAATTTTCCACAATTAGTTCAAAATATAGGAAGCTGTAAAAGACCTGTTAGAAATCCGAGTAATCCAAGTCAAACTACCACTAATGTTTCTGTTGCATGTGGAAATGCAGGAAATGCTGGTATAACCAAAGATAATTTGGATATATGTATGGAGTGTGTATTTGGATATAAAACAAAAGTTGTTTGCTCAAGGGATAATTTTTCCATTAGACCGGAAGCATTTAAAATAAGTTTTGAAGACCAAAACCAAACAGACAAAAATTCAACATCAGGTATAACATCAAACTATAGTGGTGTTGTTGGAGCAACTGCTCCAAGGTTGAATTTGTCTGCAGGTTATGATTACAAACTAAATATAACTGCCGTAGCTCATGACAGCAATAATCCTTCTGTAGGATATACGAGAAGTTTTGATTCTTCATACACTTTAGATACTGCAATGTATCAATGGGAAACAAATAGCAGTTTAAATTGCAATGATACAAATGATAAAATTTTAACAATCACATTTGGAGACGGACGATATAGCGGTGAAACAACTATAAATCAAGTTGGTAAATATACATTGAAGCTTGAAGATACAACTTGGACGGATGTAGATCACAATACTACATATATGAGTCATCATACGGGCTCGTTTTTCAAAAGCGGAAGTGATTGTGTAGAAAACAGTTCTGGCACTGTTTTGGCAACTGCTCTTGGGTTGAACGGATGTAATATTTCATCAAATCATTTAAATCCGGAAAATAATTATCAATATAATGATATTCCTGTAGAATTCAGACCTTACAAATTTTTGGTTTCAGGTATAACTACATCTGTAGGAAAAAATTTTACAAGCACTTCATCATTGTCACCTCTTTTTGTGTATAACAATGATGTAACCAAAGACAATAACATGTCCTTACATTTTAAGGGCACTATAGAAGCAAAAGGGTATAATGATACATCTTTAACCAATTTTACAGATGGATGTTATGCAAAACCTGTAAAAATCACTTTGAAAAAAAGTAATACAACACACCAAGATGTAGATGGAAATCCTCTAAAACTAAAAGCCAGAGTTATAGCATATGACCAAAACTCTACAGCATTGGCTAATAAAGTTGATGTAATTGACGGTGGAGGAACAAGCGATATAGTTTTAAATTTGCCTACAAGTTATTTTGTTAAACAGTTAAACGGCAGAATTGATTCTTATTTGAAAGTAAATTATGATAGAAATATTACAAAAGCCGCAGAGCCTAAAAAAGTTAGATTTTTAACTTATAAAGTTGATTGCCAGAATGAAAATGAATGTAGTTCAAATGCTGATTTGGGAACAAAAAAACCAAAAGGAGAAAAAAAATATACAAATTTTGATGTTTGGTTCTTATATGCCAAAAGCTATGCACCAAGAACCGTTATAAACGGAAAGGAAGGTGATGTTCCTATAGAGTATGATGTATACTGCACAACCAATTGTTCTGCCATCGGATTTCTTCAGGCAACAGTAGATTCGAGATGGTGGAAAAACACACAGCACAATTCAAACTACGGTAAAGCTGACTCAAAAGGCTCCATAGTTCAAAGAAACGGTGCAAATGCTGTGAGAGTTGTTCCGGGGTATGGACCGACAGGTGTGGTAAATGACAATGTAAGACTTCATTATTATGGTTCGTCTTACCCTTACAAAACAACTATGCAGATGTTTGGAGATGACTGGTTGATTTATAATAAATACAGTTCTACCGATGTTGGTGGAAATGTTATAAACTATAATGAGTTTGAAGTTCAGTTTAACAACAACAGTGCAGGATGGGTTGGAAGCGGTGAAAGCAACAACACAACCCAGCAAGATACAAGTCAGGTTAAAAGAGTATTGTCATGGTAGTAAAAAGATTAGCATTTTCTATGATAGAGTTGATATTTGCCATAGTTATAGTTGCCGTGGCAGTTATCTCTCTTCCTATATTGGCCGCAACATCAACAGATACGACAGTTTCAAGTGAAGAGGTTGAAGAAGCACTTTTTAAAGCTTCTGTTTATGCCATACAAACCACAGACAAAGCTTTTGGAAGTGTGACTACAACATCAATGATATCCGCACAGACACAGTCAAGCGGTTTGTCAGGGTATAAGTTTAACCAAAAATACAAAGTTGATGTAACACAAAACGGAGATATAAAAGAGGTAAATATCACCATATATGATACAAACAACAACGAACTTGTAAAGTTGTATACTTACAAATTTAACATATAGGCCTTATGATGAAGAAAAGACTTGGTTTTACACTTCTTGAGATGGTATTTGTTATAGTTATACTTGGCATTATCTCAAAATATATAGTGGAGTTTTTGGCAAAGTCATATGAAAACTTTGTTCTTCAGGAAGTTCAAACCAGACTTTCGCAAACTAGTGCAAGTGCAGTAGAGTTTATAGCAAAGCAATTGGAATACCGCATAAGAGCATCTGTTATAGTAAGAGATACTACAACCGGAAACTATCTTTCTTTGGAAGGGCAGTCTAATCTTAACGGATATGATGTTTTGGAATGGGTAGGTTATGATATAGACAGTTTCAGAGGTTTGTCTGGACCGTTATGGAGCGGGATACTTGATAAACAGTATTCAAAATCAAGTGGATCTTTTCCTTCTGATGTGTTGACACCTGGAACAAACACATCAAGTGTTTCAGGATATATTAACAAATTATCAGACAACAATGCAACCATAAATAATGCGGCGTTTTATGCTCTTGGTTCTGATTCAAATGTATCAGATTTTGGATGGGACGGAAATATAACTACACAAAGACTGGCACTGCATCCTATAAAAGCATCTTTGGCAGGTTCAAACAGGTTTGACAGTTCAAATGCCGAGGATTTTAAATATTTTAACTCGGTTGTAAGCGATCCAAGATACAAACTTACATGGAGTGCTCATGCCATCGTATATGATCCGGTAAACAACCAACTGTGGTATCATTATGATTACAGACCATGGTTTGGAGAAAAATACAACGATCCAAATACAAAAAAGATTTTGCTTATGGATCATGTATCAACATTTAAAAAGTCGCAGAGTTTTAATGTTATAAAGATAATAGTATGCACAAAAGATGAACTAACGGGAGATAACTATTCGGTATGCAAAGAAAAAACTATAATATAAAAAGAAAAAGCGGATTTGCCATGATGACGGCGCTTATAGTTATAGTGGTGCTAGTTACCGTTATGGCCCTATCGATCCAGCTTTCTTCCAAAAATGCACGCAGAGTTGTAAATACATACCTTTATGAGCAGGCAAAGCTGCTTGCAAGAAATGCGGCTGAATATACTGTATATCTTATAGACAAAAATGCTACTGTAAATTGCCCCTCTTTTCCCCAGTCATATTACAATTTTATGGAAAACGGAGGGCTTTATAATATAACTGTAAATACCTCTTATGCCTATGCCGTTACACCGGATGTAAACACAAGCAACTGCACTGTCGCAAACACCTATGTAACACTTACTGCTCCTACAAATTCAGACCAGAACTATGCACTTGTTAAAATAGATGTAACCGTAAATGTCAACAACACCTCTGCTAACAGTGAACCGATAACCGTAAAAAAAACTTATATAGAAAATATAACCAATTATATAAAATAGCAATTTGCAAACTTATATTATACTTCCATCATAAAAAACTCTTAGGAGACTCCCAGTGTTTGATGTTTTGACAGACAGTTTTACAAATGCCATAAAAAAGATACGATTTAAAGATGACCAAAAAGCACTTTCAAAGGCTTTGGGAGAGCTGAAAAAATCTTTGCTAAAAGCTGATGTTCACCACAAAGTTGTCCGTGAGCTTATAAAAGAGGTTGAGATAGAGACAAAAAAAGCAGGCATCGGAAAAGAGCAGTTTTTGGATGCACTGAGAAAAACACTCTATAAACTTTTAGATGCCAAAGGGAACAAAGGTTTTGTATTTGCATCCAAACCTCCTACCGTTATACTTATGACTGGACTTCAGGGTAGCGGTAAAACAACTACAACCGCTAAACTTGCAACATACCTAAAAGAGCAAAAAAAGAAAAAAGTTTTGATGGTTGCAGCCGATTTGCAAAGGTTGGCAGCTATAGAGCAGTTAAGACAGCTTTCAAATCAGATAGAAGTTGATTTGTTTGAAGATGAAAATACCAAAAATCCGGTAGATGTTGTTCGCTCAGCTTTAAAACTGGCAGACGAAAAACTATATGATGTGGTTTTGATAGATACAGCAGGGCGACTAGCAATTGATGAAGAGCTTATGGATGAACTAAAAGCTGTAAAGGATGTCGCAAATCCTGATGAGATTTTTTATGTGGCAGACTCACTTACCGGTCAGGATGCGGTAAGAACAGCTACAACTTTTAAAGAGAAGATAGGTATAGACGGAGTAATACTTTCAAAATATGACGGTGATTCAAAAGGCGGTGTGGCCTTGGGTATAGCCTATCTAGTCGGAGTTCCTTTGAGATTTATAGGCTTTGGTGAAAAACCTCAGGATTTGGAGGTGTTTTTACCCGAAAGGATTGTAAACCGTCTTATGGGGCTTGGGGATATAGAAGGACTTGCAGAGAAAGCCTCGAATGTTATAGACGAGAAAAAAGCAAAAGAGTTAAATAAAAAGATAAAAAAAGGAAAGTTCAACTTCAACGATTTTTTGGAACAGATGGAAGCGATGAGAAAGATGGGAAATATGAAGTCGCTTCTTAGCATGATACCGGGTATGGGAAATATGGCAAAAGCTCTAAAAGATGTTGACCTTGAAAACTCAAAAGAGCTAAAACATCTAAGAGCGATCATAAACTCGATGACACCAAAAGAAAGAGAAGATCCGGATCTTTTAAACAATTCCAGAAAAGCCCGTATAGCAAAAGGCGCAGGACTTGATGTCATAGAAGTAAACAGAATGATAAAACAGTTTAAAAATGCTGCTAAAATGGCTAAAAAATTCTCAGGCAAAGGCGGTATGAAAGACCTTCAGGCTATGATGAGCAAGATGGGAGGCGGAGGAATGCCGCCTGGGCTTATGAGATAATTTGACAAAAAAGATAAAACCGGATATAATTTCGAAAATTTTTTGACTCTTGGAATAATACCTCTGTGACCAGGAGTGACACTCGCGACAGGGCGATAAGAGGCACACTTCATAAATGCTTATTTATTTAGTCTGCTTATTATCCCCTTTTGCACATTAAAATTTAACTTAAGGAAAAACAAAGATGACAGTTGTTAGACTTACAAGAATGGGTAGAAAGAAAAGACCTTTTTACAGAATTGTTGTTACAGACAGTAGAAAGAGAAGAGACGGCGGTTGGATAGAAAAACTTGGTTGGTATAATCCTCTTACAAAAGAGATAAAGTTTGATGAAGAAAGACTTGACTACTGGATGGGTGTTGGTGCCAAACTCAGTGACAGAGTTAAAAAGATAACCGGAAAATAAAATGATAACCGAATTTGTCGCACACTATGCAAGACTTGTTGCAACTTATCCTGAAAAAGTTGATGTAAAGATGGAAGTAGAAGGTGATGAGGCAAGCATCACTTTGTATGCCCATCAGGATGATATAGGAAAGCTTATAGGAAAACAGGGAAAGATGATAGGTGCGATAAAAACAGTTATATCAGGTTGTAAAGCAAAAGACAAGCTAAGCTACAAAATCAATGTCGAGCCAGTTGAATAACGATTATATACAAGTTGCTACTATAGGTAAGACAGTCGGATTAAAAGGTGAACTAAAGCTTCATCTACAAACCGACTTTCCAGAACAGTTTAAAACAGGCAAAACCTTCAAAACCAAAACATCACAACTTACTATAGATAGTTTTAATAAAAAAAGACTTCTGGTAAAATTTAAAGGGTATGATACTCCAGAAATTGCCAAAAAGCTAACAAACCAAAAACTTTATACAACTGTGGAACAAACCAAAAAAGACTGCACTCTTAAAGAAGGTGAGTTTTTTTGGTTTGATATACAAGGATGTGAAATCATAGAAGATGGTATAAAGCTTGGAAAAGTTGTAGATATAGACAGAATTTTAGATACGGACTATCTGAAGATACAAACAGATGTGAATTTGACAGAAAAAAAACTGCCTAAAAGTTTTTTACTACCGTATAATGACAGATATATAGTTGAAGTAGATATAAACAACAAAACCATAAAAACAAAGCAGGCTTACAATATACTGCAGGCATCATGAAGTTCAGTTTTGTTACAATCTTCCCAAATCTAATAAAACCTTACTTTGAAGACTCTATACTTAAAAGAGCTGTAGATAACGGCTTTGTTGAGATAGATTTTTACAATCCGAGAGACTACTCAAAAAACAAACATAAAAAAGTTGACGACACACCGTTTGGAGGTGGTGCCGGTATGGTTATGACTCCACAGCCGTTGTTTGACTGTCTGAGTGATATAAAAAGTAAAAATGAAGATTTGCACTTTGTTTTTTTAACACCTGTTGCAAAGCAGTTTAACCAAAAAGATGCCAAAAGGTTATCCAAGAAAAAACATATAGTTTTTGTAAGTGGAAGATATGAAGGTATAGATGAAAGAGTTGTAGAAGAGTTTGCGGATGAGGTTTTTAGTATAGGCGATTTCGTATTAACAGGCGGAGAACTGGCAAGTATGGTTTTGGCTGACAGTATAAGTAGGTGTGTGAAGGGTGTTTTGGGAAATGCCACTTCTTTGGATGAAGAGAGCTTTGAAGAAGGGCTACTAGAGTCTCCAACCTTCACAAAACCTCAAGTTTTTAATAATTTAAGTGTTATTTCAGAATTTTTAAAGGGAAATCATAGTAAAATTCGCTCACTAAAATTTGCTCTATCTAAAGCCAAGACAAAATACTTTAGACCAAAGATGTATATAGAAGCAATCTTTAAGGATATAAAATGAGAAACAGATTCATAGAAAACTTCGAAAAAGCTCAGGTTGAAGGTAAAAAGATACCTGATTTTAAAGCCGGTGATACTGTAAGACTTGCAGTTGAGATAAAAGAAGGCGATAAAAAAAGAATCCAAAACTATGAGGGTGTGTGTATAGCAAAAAGAGGACAGGGAACTGCCCAGACTATAACTGTTAGAAAAATAGGTGCTAACGGTGTAGGTATAGAGAGAATTTTCCCAATATACTCTGACTCTCTTAAAGAGATAACAGTTGTAAGAAGAGGTAGAGTAAGAAGAGCAAAACTATACTACCTAAGAGGACTTGCAGGTAAAAAAGCAAGAATCAAAGAGCTTAGAAAGTAGCTCTGCCTTTCCTCCTCCTTTCATTTTTTTCTCACAAAACAATCAAAATTTCTTAAACTAATCTTATATTAATAAACTAAATAGTATAATATTGCTCCTTTAGATTCAGGACGGCTTATGGAGTATTTTAAATTTTTAAAAGAAGTAGTAAAAATCAACTCTTATACCCAAAATAAAGCAGGTGTTGACAAAGTAGGGGATATTTTTGACAGAGAGATTCTTCCTTTGGGGTATACACTGAATCTTCACAAACGAGAACTTATAGGCGACCACAGACATTATACTTCAAAAAAAAATGACGGTAAAAAACTTTTACTTCTTGGGCATTTAGATACAGTTTTTCCTCCAAACAGATTTGAAGACTACAATGAGGATGAAGAGTGGGTTTATGGTCCCGGTGTTTGTGATATGAAGGGAGGAGATGTTGTTATAGTAGAGGCATTAAAAAGAGTTTATGATGAGCTTGGAGAGATTAGAAATATAGACATCCTGTTTGTAAGTGATGAAGAAAGCGGCAGTGACGACTCAAAATTTTTAACGGCAGATTTGGCAAAGGACTATGACTACTGTTTTGTATATGAAGCTGCAGGAAAAGATATGGAACTGGTTACTGCCAGAAAGGGTGTAGGAACTTTTTTTGTCGATATAAAAGGCAAAGCGGCACATGCCGGTAATCATTACACAGACGGAATAGATGCAAATTTGGAAGCAAGCTTGAAACTGCAAAAGTTGGTTTCTCTTACAGATATAGAAAAAGAAACAACCGTAAATGTAGGAAAGATTGAAGGTGGTATAGGAGCAAACACAATAAGTCCGGAAGCCCACCTTACTTTTGAGATCAGATATACAAACACAAATGAAAGAGACAGGGTTTTAAATGAAATTGACACGATTGTAAATACATCTTATGTCAAAGGAAGCAGTTCATCTCTAAGAGGCGGCATACAAAGAGATGTGATGGAAGAATCAAGTCGTAGTTTGGAACTTATAAAAAAGATAGAGGCTATAACCCAAAACTGTATAAAGTATGAGCACAGAGGCGGTGTAAGCGATGCCAATATTATAAGCTCTGCCGGAGTTGTTACACTTGATGGATTTGGACCTTATGGAGACGGTGACCATACTGTAAATGAACGGGCACTAAAAAAAAGTTTTGAAGAAAGGATAGAACTAAGCCGTAAACTTTTTAAACATTTTATCATTAGGGGAGATTTTTAATGAAGCGAAAAATAGGGATGTGGCTTTATAAAAACGGTGGCGGTGAAGAGATAGCAAACAAGATTATAAAAAAATTAAAAGAAAGAGATATAGAGACTCTAAACGATATAAACTTGAGAAATGCCGTAGTTCAGGACAAACATATAATCCATAACGGTGTTTTTGTTGACGAATTGGATTTGTTTTTCAGCTACAATGCCGGTGAGCAGACACAGTATCAGATGTATATATATCAGGCATTAAACAGAATTATACCGACTATAAACAATTATGATGCTTTTAGTCTTACAGAAGACAAATTTCAGACAAATTTTTTGCTCAAACACCACGGTATAAACACTCCCGATTTTGAACTTTGCCACAGAGATGACACACATTACTTAAAAGAGATCATACAAAAATGGGATAAAATGGTTTACAAACCAACTGACGGATGGGGAGGCATAGGGCTTACAAAGATAGAGGATGAGGCTATGCTTGATGTGTTGCTTCCGTTTTTAAATCAGATGGATTTGAGATACTTTTATGTTGAGAAGTTTATAGACTATGACAAAACAGACTTTAGGGTTGATGTGGTTGACGGTAAATTTGTAGCATGCTACGGTAGAAAAGCAGGTAAAGGTGACTGGAGAACAAATGTTACAAGCGGAGGAAGTGTATTTTTAAGAGAGGCAAACGATGAAGTTGTGGATTTGGCACTAAAAGCTGCCAAAATCTGTGGACTTGACATAGCCGGTGTAGATATAATCTATGACAGGGAAAAAGAGGAATATGTTGTTTTGGAGGTAAACGGGATCCCTGCTTTTGCTACACCCGAGCAAGAGAAACTCGGTCTTGATTTTAATGATAAAAAGATAGACCTTATAGTTGATTTGATAGATAGAAAAACCAAAAATAGGAGACAATAATGGCAAGAAAAAGACCAAAACTACCAAAGATAGGGCTTTTGTATTTAGATTATGTTTTAAGATTTTTTGACAGAAGCAACTTTAGAGGATGGCCTGACAAGATAGAAACGGTTGTATATCACTGGGGAAATGACAAAGCAAGATTTATAAATGAAGTCAGAAGAAAAGAGATTGATGTGCTTATAGGAAATATCCCTGCAACTGCTTATGAGACATTTAAGGAGATAGCAGCTGCTTTGCCAAATGTCCGGTTTATACCTTCGATTGAGTCTCAGTTTGCAAACAAGTCAAAAGAGAATGTAACTCTTTTTTGCGAAAAGCACAACCTTTCGCACCCTAAAACAAAAATATTTTATAACAAAGACGAAGGTTATGAGTATCTGAAAAACACAACATATCCAAAAATTATAAAAAGAAGTTACGGACCAAGCAATTACGGTGGATATTATGTTCATAAAGTTGATAGCTATGAGGAAGCAAAAAAACTTTTGGATGAGAAAAAATACAATCCTATCTATGTTCAAGATGCCGTAAAACTAAAAAACAAAGGCGATATAAGAGTTATGTTGATTGGTCACAAACCTGTTTGTGCTTTTTGGAGATTTGCAGGAGAAGATCAATGGATAACCAACACTTCTCAAGGCGGAAGTATGAGTTATAATGATGTTCCTATGAGTGCTTTGGAGTTGGCAGTAGAAGCAAGCAAAGCTGCAAAAGCTGAGTATTGGGCTTGTGATATAGCTATAGATGAAGATACACAAAAACCGTATATACTTGAGTGTGCAACGGCATTTGCGGCATTTCCATATATAAGAGACTGGATTGGTCAGTATCTTATGTGGGATTTGAGTGACGGATATTTCAGACTTCCACATATACCGCTTTATAACTGGGAAGAGCTTGGAAAAATCTCACCTTCACTTCTTAGAACCATGAGATATATCCATTTTGCAAAATATACACCTTCAGCAGATGGAGCTTACTGGCTAAAAGACAAAAAACCTGATATCTTTGATATGCAAAAGACATTGGAGTCGCTTCCGGAAGATGTTCCGGATCCGATAAGAATAGATGATGAAGAGGAGCTTCCTGATGAGGTTAAAACCGCTATAAAAGAAGAAGCAGAGATTGTGCCAAAACCCAAGCTTTTTAAAGATTTGAGTTCAGTTACACTTACAGAGCTTTTAACACTGCCCGGAATGGTTGAAGAGATAGCACAAAAGATAAAAGAGTTGGTTGACAACAAAGAAGTTAAATATTTGGATGATTTGTTAAATTATGACTTTGTTTCAAAAGAGCAGGTGAAGTTATGGAAAAAAAGTTTTGGAGATGAGGCTTGAGACAACAATACACTTCATATGATGAAGCGATTGAATTTTTTAAAAATTTGGAAAAAAACTATCCGGAGTTAATCAAAACAGATTTTATAGGAACGACCTGGGAGGGAAGAGATATCCTTCAGGTTACCATTACAAAAGATGTCAAAAACCACAAAAACAAGCCGGCACTTTTTTATACGGGAACAATTCATGCAAGAGAGTGGATAGGTATAGAACTTGCCATCGCCTGGTCAAAGTATATAACAGAGCATATAGATTACGATCCGTTATTAAATGAGTATTTGGACAAAGCATCCATTTATCTTGTTCCCTGTGCAAATCCTGACGGATTTGAGTTTTCAAGAAAACATTTTAGTTTTTGGAGAAAAAACAGAAGAAAAAATGCTGACGGCAGTTTTGGTGTTGATCTAAACAGAAACTTCAGTGTTGGATTTTCTCCAAGTAAAAATACGACTTCAAATGTCTATCCTGGACCTGAGCCTTTTAGCGAACCTGAAACCAAAGCCCTGAAAAATTTTGTAGAATCTCATGAAAACATATCTATTGCACTTGATTATCACTCACAGGGAAATGTTTTTTTCCCAGCACACAACTTTATACATGAAGATGCCGTTGATGCTGTTGACTTAAATCTTCTTGCAGCTAATATGGCTGAAGAGATTAGAAAAGAAAGCTCACGAGAATATGGTGTTCATATGGGAAAACCTCCAACCCACCTTATAAGCGGAAGCGGAAGAGAATTTTATTATTCAAAAGGTATACTCTCATGTGTAGTTGAGGTCGGAACCAGAAATATAAGTGATTATCTTGAAAATATGCAAGAACACATTGATGAAAATGTAAAAGCGCTTAACTATGCACTCGGTGAAGTTATAAACTATGACAAAAAAAACAGACTAAAAAGAGTGAAATATTTTACGGCTGTTTATGTTTCTTCCAAAGAGATTACTTTGGAATGGGAATATGAAGAGAGTGATGATATATATTTTGAAATATACAGAAGCAAAAGAGAAAAAGGTTTTGCTCAAAATTCAAACAGGATAGCCATAACAAAACTTA
>WFOM01000166.1 GCA_015488075.1 Helicobacteraceae bacterium
GCTTTAATCTCTCCTTCAGTCAGATAATATTTTGGCATACCCGGAAGTGATTTGTTTATATTTGAAGCAAATTCACTGTATGAAAGTTTGTTTATGGCAGGAGCTCTGAACTCTTTTAAAATACCTTTGTCTTTATAAGTTGCTATGAGCTTTCCTTCCCCTTTTAATCCATGACATTTGTGACAACCTATACCTCTTGGATTTTTATATAAAAGTGATGCATACTCCATCTGTGTTATAAAACTGCTCTGACCAAATATCAAAACAGGCAAAAAAACAAAAAGCAACCTCAAGTTTCATTCCTATTAAAAAGTTATTGGTATAATACCAAAAAATTTATTTAATAGGCCTGTTTATGCAGATACTTGACGGTAAAAAATTAGCAAAAAAGATAGAACAAGAAGTTGAATTTGAAACAAAAGAGTTTAAAGAAAAGACAGGAAGAGTTCCTGGACTTGCCGTTATTTTAGTTGGAAATGATCCTGCAAGTGCAACTTATGTTGGAATGAAAAAAAAGGCTTGTGACAGAGTAGGATTTTATTCCGTTACCCATGAAATGCCGGAAGATATATCTCAAGAAGCGATAGAAGAAACAATTAAAATGATGAACAAAAACCCAAATATTGACGGGATTTTGATCCAACTGCCGCTTCCAAAGCATATAGACACAACCAAACTTTTAGAGCTTGTTGACCCAGGCAAAGATGTGGACGGTTTCCATCCATACAATGTAGGTAGACTCACAACAGGGCTTGACGGATTTGTGCCTTGCACTCCGCTTGGCGTTATGCACCTTTTGGATGAATATGATATAAATGTCCAAGGTAAAAACTGCTGTGTTGTAGGAGCAAGTAACATTGTTGGAAAACCTATGGCTTCACTACTTTTAAATGCAAATGCTACAGTTGAGATTTGCCATATATATACAGATGATTTAAAAGAACATACAAAAAATGCAGATATGGTATTTGTCGGAACAGGTGTTATCAACCTTATAAAAGAAGATATGGTAAAAGATGGTGTGGTTATAGTTGACATAGGGATAAACAAAACCGAAGACGGAAAGATAGTCGGTGATGTTGATTTTGAAAAAGTAAGCAAAAAAGCCTCATATATAACCCCTGTTCCGGGCGGAGTAGGACCTATGACCATAGCCATGCTTTTGTCCAACACACTTAAAGCCGCAAAACTTCACTCAAAAGAGCATTGATGAAAGACAAACTTTACAGATTTTACAAATGGTCAAACACATGGACAGGAACTATCGTTATAGTTCTTTTGGTTATATTTTTTGTAGCTCAGGCTTTTAGAATCCCAAGCGGAAGTATGAAAGACACTCTTTTAGTAGGAGATCACCTCTTTGCCAAAAAATTTGCCTACGGTATACCGATGCCATACATACCTTGGCTTGAGATTCCGGTAATCCCGTGGAGTGACAAACTAAAAATAGTTGACGGAGACAAACCAAAAAGAGGCGATATAGTTATTTTCAGACCTCCTCACAACCTTAAAACACACTATGTAAAAAGATGTGTCGCACTTCCTGGTGACATACTGTTTGTAAGTGACAAACAGCTATATATACATTTTAAAGAGGGTGATGAGTGGATCAAAAAACATTACAAAGGTTATGAAACTGTATATTTTAACGGTATGCTTTTTGTCAAAAATCCATATATGAAAAACCATCCGGGTATCCACCATGATCCAAAAATTATACAAAACGGCATATATCCACTCCCTATATTTGAATTTGGTCCAGTTCAAGTGCCTGAAAACGAATACTTCATGATGGGAGACAACAGAGACCACTCAAACGACAGCAGATTTTGGGGGACTGTTCCATATGAAAACATAGAAGGAACTCCATGGTTTATATACTTCAGTATGGACAAAAACTGGGAGATAAGATGGGAGAGAATGTTTAAAACTCCGACAGATCTGGAAGAGCCTTACTATATAAACAAAGCAAGGGAAGAAAGACTGAGAGAGGACAAAAACGATCATGACATCTATTGATCTTTTAAAAATAGTAGCAGGTGTTGTTGCACTAGCTATAGCGATAATCGGTCATGAGATAATGCATGGATACATAGCCCACAAATACGGCGATGATACTGCAAAATCTCTCGGCAGGCTCTCGATAAATCCACTCGTTCATATTGATTTGTTTGGAACTATCATAGTTCCTGCTATGCTCTATTTTATACCGGTTTTATTTGGAAGTGACGGAGGATTTTTATTTGGCTGGGCAAAACCGGTGCCGATTGACATGAGAAAAGTTCATCAAAACGGCGGTTACAATGCAGCTATGCAGGTTGACCTTGCAGGGATAGTATATAATTTCACTTTGGCTGTATTTGCATCCATAGTTCTAAGTGCAATGCATCAGCCTCTTACAACTGATGGATATTTTTATATCTTCTTGTATATACTGGTTATACAGATACTGGTTATAAATGTAGTTTTGGGAGTTTTCAATCTTCTGCCCATACCACAGTTTGACGGTGCACATTTTGTAGAACATTTAAGCCTCAAGTTTGGTTACCGCAAAATTGCAGAAACTTTCAGAAGACTTGAGCCTTACGGGATGTTTTTTGTTTTAGTTCTTCTGGTAACTCCTTTAAAAAACTATCTTCTTGTTCTTCCTGTTGAAACAATACTTTCACTTCTTGTAAACTGATTTAACTATTTTGCAAACTGATTCAAAAGACAAAACAAAAAAACCCCAACTCTTCATACTAAATTATAAAATTTAATGGAGTTCTTATAACTTTATTGGTATTATAATAAAAACAAAAATACCAATAAGGTTAACCAGATGAAATTTTATGTTGCAACTGATCATGCCGGAGTTGATTTAAAAAACTGGACTGTAGAGTTTTTAAAAGAAAAAGGTTACAAAGTAGAAGATCTAGGACCTTATGACAAAAACAGAGTAGATTATCCAGACTATGCCAGAAAAGTTTGCGAAGCTGTTTTAAACGACGAAGGCTCACATGGCATACTCATATGCGGAAGCGGTATAGGCATGAGTATGGCAGCAAACAAATTCAGCGGCATAAGAGCAGCACTGTGTCATGATGCATACACTGCAAAAATGGCAAGAGCCCATAACGATGCAAATGTTTTGTGTTTTGGTGAAAGAGTAGTTGGAGAGGGTGTTGCAGAGTCTATCATAGAAGCATGGCTTAAAAGTTCTTTTGAAGGTGGAAGACACTCCCAAAGAGTTTCAAAGATAAATCAAATCTGCTAAAGGCTGAAAATGTTTTTTAAATGGTCGCTTCTTACTGTTCTTTCATTGCTTTGTATATATCTTTTTGTAAAAATGTTTTACTTCAAAAGTATAACCTCAAGAGAGAAAAGAAGCAATGAACTTATGAAGATGACACTTCAAGAAGCAGAAATCCTTATAAGAAAATATCAAATCCAACTTCAAAGAGCACTTGGAAATGTTGATATACTCACAGAAGAGTTAAACAAACTCAGAAACGAAATGAAAGTTCTAAAACAAAGAAATGCAAAACACAGACAGGAAGTTGAAAGACTAAACAACAAGATAAAAGCACTTGAGAGCAGAATAGAAGCACTATTGTAAGGAGAAACATGATAACACTTTCAAAAAAAGAAAAAGAGATTATACAAAACAGTATAAGAGATGTGCACGATTTTCCAAAACCGGGAATTGTTTTTAAAGATATAACAACACTTCTAAACGATGCCGAAGCTTTTGGTGTAACGATGAATCATCTTTATCAAAGATATAAAGATATGGGGCTGGACTTTATAGCGGGCATAGATGCAAGAGGGTTTATATTTGGAGCAAGCCTTGCTCAAATGCTTGGCATAGGTTTTGTTCCGGTCAGAAAAAAAGGAAAACTTCCATATACGACAATCTCACAAAAATACTCACTCGAATACGGCTTTGACGAGATAGAGATTCACATAGATGCTTTTAGAGAAAAAAAAGATGCTAAAGTTTTACTAATAGATGATTTAATCGCAACAGGTGGAACAGCTAATGCAGCAGCTGAGCTTATAGAAAAAGCAGGTGCTAAATGTGTTGAAGCTTGTTTTATAATAGGACTTGAATTTTTAGAGGGTATTGACAAACTGAAAGAAAAAACAGATGTTTATTATCTGATTGGAGTTAACTGATGAGTTTTTATATACCAAAACCAAGCAAATATGACCCGGATGAACTGGGGCATTACGGTATATTTGGAGGCAGATATGTTCCAGAAACACTTATGCCTGCACTATTAAAACTAAATGAAGAATACAAACAAATTAGATTTGATAAAGATTTTTGGTCTGAAGTAAATTACTACTTAAAAGAGTATGTTGGAAGAGAAACACCACTTTATTTTGCAAACAATATCTCAAATGAACTTGGTGCTAAAGTTTATTTTAAAAGAGAAGATTTAAACCATACAGGTGCTCATAAAGTAAATAATGTTATAGCTCAAGGGCTTATGGCAAAAAGGCTTGGTTATAAAAAGGTTATAGCAGAAACTGGAGCAGGTCAGCATGGAGTTGCAACTGCAACAATAGCAGCACTTCTTGGTTTAGAGTGTGAAATATTTATGGGTGTAAAAGATGTTGCAAGACAAGAGCTAAATGTTTTTAGAATGAAACTTCTTGGTGCTAAAGTTCATGCAGTAAAAAGTGGAAGTCAAACATTAAAAGATGCTATGAATGATGCAATAAGACACTGGGTAACAAACGCAAGAGATACTTTTTATGTTATAGGAACAGTAGCAGGTCCTCACCCCTACCCTTTAATGGTTAGAGATTTTCAAGCAATTATAGGCTTTGAAGCAAGAGCTCAAATTTTAGAAAAAGAAAATCGCCTTCCTGATTATGTGATAGCTTGTATTGGTGGTGGAAGTAATGCTATTGGAATTTTTCAACATTTTTTAGAAGATAAAGAGGTTGAGTGTATAGGGATTGAAGCTGGAGGGCTTGGAATTGATGATAAAAACGGATGTAGCCTACAAAAAGGAAGACCTGGTGTGTTGCATGGGCAGATGAGCTATCTTTTGCAAGATGAGGATGGACAGATACTTGAAGCACACTCTATCTCAGCAGGTCTAGATTACCCTGGTATTGGACCAGAACATGCATTTCATAAAGAAAACGGTAGTGTAAGTTATGACTATATAACCGACAAAGAAGCACTTGATGCATTTGTTTGGCTTTCACAAAAAGAAGGAATCATACCTGCGTTTGAGAGCTCTCATGCCGTGGCATATCTTAAAAAATTAAAAGATATTAAAGATAAACTCATCATAGTAAATCTATCCGGCCGTGGTGACAAAGATATGATACAGGCAAAAGATTTATTACATTTTGATTAAATAAAAGCAAAAGCTATTTTTTTGCTTTTCTAAATAGATGGTAGCTCTCTTTTAATAACAAACTCTCAACATAATCATTGGCACAATCTATGCAGTTTGTCCATATACCAGATGGAAGTTTTACCTCAAGTTTATTTTTTTCCCTTAATTTTATAATCTTTTTTGGAGTTAGAACTTTTTCATTTGCTGAAAAATCAAATTTTGACAAGTCTATATCTTTTTTATAAAAAAGTGTTTGTTTATCAAAATTTCCCCATCCGGGAATACCTTCTATAGTATATGGAACCTCATAATCGTTTTTAAATTCAACAATAAATTTATAAAAACTATCATCATCAAACACTTTAACAA
>WFOM01000167.1 GCA_015488075.1 Helicobacteraceae bacterium
ATCTTGACATGATGTTCATAGTCGTACACATTTTGAAGATGATAATCTCTAAAAACCTTAAAAACTTTATCAGGCTCCATTTTTTCAAGCTCTTCGGGCAGTAATGCTCTATCCCCGCTGCTCCTCCAAAAACCGTGTGCGTCTGTCTGCCATCTTGCTCTGCTATACTCTTTTTTATTTTTTACTACAGGCTCATCCGCATAGGCTTTTGTATTGTCTGTTTGCGGTTTTCTAAAAAGCAAAATATACTCAGGCAGTCCTACTGATATTTTAGTGCCGTCTTTACAAACCTCACTCCAACCAAGCCTATATGTTTGATTGTTTTCTCTTACAACATCAGTTACTACCGTTATCATTCCCATATACCCGAAACCGTGTTTTTTGAAATTATTAAGCACATCTGCGTGAAAAGGATAAACCGTTTGAAAGCCAAGTCCCGTAAGACCTCCCGGAACTATTCTGTCTTTGACATGTATAGCTGCTATCCTGCCCGGTTTCAATGTCCTGAAAAGTTCAGGGGTTAAAAAGTCCATTTGCTCAAAAAACTGCTCATTATTATCACAATGCCCAAAGTCGCAATAATTAGGACTGTATTCATATTGGGTTGAAAAAGGTATAGATGTCAAGATAAGATCTACTGAGTTATCGTCCATCCTCCTTGTCTCATCTACTGTATCATTATGAACTGATATATAAAAGTCCCCGCTTACCTCAACTCTTTCAACTCCTATCTTTCTTTGTAAAACTTCTACCATAGCGTCGGCACTTAAGCCATACTCTTTTATTATCTTTGTCAT
This sequence comes from Helicobacteraceae bacterium, assembly GCA_015488075.1. Lineage (GTDB taxonomy): Bacteria > Campylobacterota > Campylobacteria > Campylobacterales > Sulfurimonadaceae > S012-15. The sequence continues at coordinate 798 of WFOM01000167.1, forward strand.
GTTCTCCACCGTTTCATTGTGTTTGCCCCACTTTGTGAGTAATATTTGTTTTATCTGGTCCTCTGCCTCTGTATAAATGATATGTATCTCAACTAAATTCTCTTGTAAAAATCTGTAAACCCTGTGGATTGCCTGAATAAAATCGTTAAATTTAAACCCTATCCCTAAAAATATCATCTTACAGGCCTGTTGCAGATTGACCCCGCTGCCGTACATCATTGGCTTTGTTAAAAACACTCTTCTTTTTTTCTCTTTCCACTCTGTTATAAGCTCTTCTCTTTTGTCGATATCTTGGTTTCCATAAAGAGAGCAGTAAGATATGCCCATCTCTTTTAAAGCCTCTTCAACTGCTTTTTGCTCCGCATTCAAATCAACCCATATAACGACCTGCTCATCATCATCAAAAGATGAGATTATCTCTTTCATCTTTTCAACTCTTCGAGGTATTGAGTCTCTTTTTTCTCTGCTTGCTTCAAGCAGTCCGGATACCGCATTTTTAAAAAGCACGCCTTGTCCTCTTTTATCTACTCCAAAGCTGTTATATTCGTTTGGTATTTCGTGCCACTTTACACTCATTTCAGGGAGTTTGTAGCCTGTATCATCACATCTCAAATCACTTGGCTTTTGTACAAACAATCCCCAGCTTGATACCCATAGCCAAAACTCTTGTTTTTTATGTTCGAGTAGTGTTAGATTGTCCGCTTTAGTGCTGTCTCTTTTAAAAAATCTCGTCTTGGCCTGTGATACATCCATCACATCCAAAAATGCACTATATGCCAAAAGCTCTATGTAGTCATTCGGTGATGGAGTTGCAGTTGCTACGAAACGATACGGGGTCCCTTTTGTTCTCACTCTGCTATCCATCGTTTTTCTATCACCGGCAAATAAAGCCATAAACTCTCTAAATGTCTTCGTCCCGCCAAAACCTCTCAACACTGAGGCTTCATCAAGCGATGCTACTGTGAAAAACTGAGGGTTTATCTTTCCGTCTCTTACTGTTTCATAGTTTGTGAGATATATAGTCTCTTCATCTTCTACCTCATCAACGCTTCTTATAAATTTCACTTTTGTTCCAAGTGTTTTGGCATCGTGAAAAAACTCTCCTCTAACTCCCAAAGGACACACTATCAAAGCATATCCTCCAGCTTTTTGTCTTGTTATTCTGACTGTTTCAAGCTGTATCATTGTCTTGCCAAGTCCGAAACTTGCAAATATCCCTGCTCGCCCTTTTTTTACCGCCCATTTGACTATATTTTTTTGATGGTCCTTTAGATAACTGTTTATCTCTCTTTCATCTATTTCAAAACCCTCATCTTTTTTAAAGACGATTTTATTTTTTAAAAACTCTTCATAAG
>WFOM01000168.1 GCA_015488075.1 Helicobacteraceae bacterium
TTTACTTCTTGGTGCTTTGGCTTTAGTTTTTAGTGTTAGCTCATTAAATGCTTCAGGAAAATGCGGCGAAGGCAAATGCGGTGGCGGTGAAAAAAAAGAGAAAGCCAAAAAATGCGGTGAAGGCAAATGTGGCGAAGGCAAAAAAGAGAAAGCCAAAAAATGCGGTGAAGGCAAATGTGGCGAAGGTAAAAAAGAAAAAGAAGAAAAACCTGCTATGAAATGCGGTGTAGGTAAGTGTGGTTGATAAAAGAGAATTTCTAAAACTTTCACTCTTTGGAGTGGGGGTTTTAACAACATACAAGCTTTTTTGGACAAAAGATACAACAAATACATTGACAATCCTGCAAAATGATCTTTTTCCTCCAATAGATGCCAAACTAAACATATCTTATATAAATGCAAGAGAATACCTCTCATATATAATGCATCACAAAAGAGTAAGTGATGATACCAAACAGTTTATAAGAAACGGTGTCAAATGGTTAAATGAAGAAGCAGATAGTTTGTATAATGCCGTTTACCCTGAGCTAGATAATCAAAAACGACAAAAAGTTTTAGAGTCCATAGCAAAACAATCCTGGGGTGAGAGTTTTATAGAAACTATACTTACATTTATATTTGAAGCACTTTTTGGTGACCCGGTATATGGTATAAACAAAGATGAAGTTGGATGGAAATGGATTGATTACACTCCTGGACAACCAAGACCAAAAAAAAGGTTTGACGGATGATGTATGATGTATGTGTCATAGGCTCAGGTGCCGGAGGAGGACCCATAGCCTATGAACTAAGTAATGCCGGATACAATGTTGTAGTGCTTGAGAAAGGACCTTACATAAAAACTAACGAGTTCAGCAAAGATGAACTTGCATTCAGAAGAGACATATACAAACCAAACCTAAAAGATGAGTTTCACATCATATATGAGAAACATAAAGGAAAATATGTCAGATATGACGGCAGAGAATATGAATGGAGCTTTTGGAACGGCAATATAGTCGGAGGTGCCAGCAACTTTATGAGCGGATATTTTCATCCTTTAAAACAAGAAGATTTCAGGCTAAAAAGTGAGTTTGGTGAGATAGAGGGTGCAAATATAGAAGACTGGCCTATAACTTTAGATGAGTTAGAACCTTATTATAAAAAGGTTGAAAGTGCAGTAGGTATAAGCGGTGATGACATGCCCTACCCTCCACTAAAAGAAAACTTTTTAACCACCGTTTTTGACAAAGCATGTTCAAGACTTGGTTACAAAAGTCTCAGAACCTCAAGATGCATTATTTCTGAAAACAAAGGCAAAAGAAACGGGTGCTATTACTCAAACTTTTGTGGCAGCTACGGGTGCAGTAGTGGTGCAAAAGGAAGCTCAAGAGTGGCACTTCTTGATGAGTGTGATGCCAAAATCATAACAGAATCTTTTGTATATAAACTTGAATCTGACAAAAATAAAATCAAAAAAGCCTACTTTTTTGACAAAAATAAAAACTCACACTCTATAGAAGCAAAAATATTTGTTTTGGCTCTCTCACCCATAGAGACATCAAGGCTTCTTCTTAACTCCAAAAACAACTGTTTTCCAAACGGAATAGCCAACAACTCCAATCAGGTTGGAAAAAATCTAATATTTAGTGCAGGCGGAACAGGTGAAGGAACATTTAAAAAAGAATTACTTGGAGAAGAGTTGTTTAAAAAGATAAACACACCGGGAGTCTTTTTTAACAGAAATCTAAAAGATTGGTATTTTTATGAAGAAAAAGGTAAAAGATACAAGGGTGGTGTGATTGACTTTTTATTTGAACATGCCAACATCATTCCAAGGGTAAAAAGTGAAATCTGGGATGAAGACGGAAAAATCATCTGGGGTAAAAAGCTTCAACAAAAGATAAAAGAGCATATACCAAACCAAAGAAAACTGAAGTTTGAGATATTTGTTGACTGGTTGCCGACTGATGGAACATATGTAGGCATAGAAAAAGGAGTAAAAGACAAATGGGGCATAGATGTCGCAAGTATATATCTTGACCCCCATCCGCATGATTTAAAAGTTGGAGAATACCTGGCAAAAAAAGCAGTCCATGTTTTAAAAGAGATGGGTGCTGTTGAGATATACTACGATATATCACCTTCACCTCCACAAAACTTGGTTGCCGGTGGTGCAAGATTTGGAGATGATCCTAAAAAAAGTGTTTTGGATAAAAACTGTAAAACACATGAACTAAAAAATCTTTATATATCGGATGCTTCTTTTATGCCAACTGGAGGAAGTGTGCCTTACACTTGGAGTATATATGCAAACAGTTTCAGAGTTGCAGATATATTAAAAGAGAGACTCAAGAGAAAACAGGATTAAACTCCGGCTTCCTCTCTTCTTTGTAACATCTCCCATTGCTTGTCAACTCTTTCTTGCCACTCTTTGATTAGATGTTTGTATTCATCTTTAAACAGGTGTTTAAATCTCCCTTGAGCTGCAAGATACTCTTCAACAGGTATTACGGTTTTAGGTCTGTAAGTAATGTTAAGCTTATGACCATCAATTATCTCATAAAGTGGAAACACCAAAGAATCTGTTGCAAGATCAGATATCATCATTGTATCTTTTGGATCAAATTTCCACTCCGTTGTGCACGGGCTCATAGCATTTATAAATACAGGTCCTTCAACTTCAAGTCCGTATTGGATTTTTTTAACCATATCTTTCCATTTGTTTGGTGCAACCTGTGCAGAGTATGGTATACCGTGAGCTGCCATAATGGCTACCATATCTTTTTTATTTTGTTTTTCACCATAGCTTACTCTTCCCGCAGGAGAAGTTGTAGTTGAACCACCTATAGGAGTAGATGAACTTCTCTGACCTCCAGTATTTGCATATACCTCGTTATCCAAAACAACATGCATAATGTTGTGCCCTCTTTCCATACAGCCACTGATCCACTGAAAACCTATATCATAAGATGCTCCATCCCCTGCAAAAGAAACAAATTTCGGTTCGCGATCAGGCTGTTTTAATCTTCCTTTTCGCTTAAGTGCTTTATACATCGCTTCAGCACCCGCAACTGCGGTTGAACCATTTTCAAACCCTATATGTATCCACGAAGCATCCCATGAAGTATAAGGATATACTGCCGTGCACACTTCCAAACATCCAGTAGATGCCGACAAAACCAAATCATCATTGGTTGCATTTAACACTTCTCTTACTATGATAGAGTGTGCACATCCGGGACACAAAAGGTTTGCACCTTCAAATCTGTCTGCCGAAGTTGAAAACTCTTTTAAGTTTTTTATTTTTTTTATTTCACCCATAGCTTATCCCTATAAATATGATAATTTCGGTCCTCTAACACCGATAAATTGTTGTGTAGGAGTTGTCAGTTTACCTGCATCAGCATTTGCTTTTAAATCTCTAAATACTTCTGCAACATGAACTTTAGTCAAATCTCTACCTCCAAGACCGTAGATATAGTTGTTAATTACAGGTCTTTTATCCAAATTAATAACAACACCTGATATCTCGTTAAACAGCATACCAGGAGCTCCGTTTGGTGAGCTTCTATCTAATGTTGCCACAGCTTTTAAATTTTTAACAACTTCTTGAAGTTGTTTATATGGCCATGGTCTTAAAACTCTTATACCTATAACACCGGCTTTTATGCCTTCATTCTCTCTTAGCTCTTTTGCAACCTCTGCTGCAGTTTCAACAGAAGTTCCCATACAAACTATAGCAACCTCTGCATCATCCATATGATAAGTTTCAACTATATTGTATCTTCTTCCTGTAAGCTTCTCAAATGCATCAAAAGCTTCTTCTATTTTAGGAAACACTTTTGTCATAAGGTCATTGTGCTGTCTTGCCTTATGCTCAAAATGCCAATCCTCTTCAGTCTGAACACCGTGTGTTACAGGATGGTCAAGATCGAGCATATCATTCATAGGCTTAAATTCACCTACAAAGTTATATGCCGTGTCATCATCAAGTGTTCTAACACCCTGAGCAGTATGTGAAGTCATAAATCCATCTTGAGAAACAATAGCCGGAAGTCTGACATCATGATCTTCTGCTACTTTAAAAGCTATAAAATTAAGGTCATAGACATGTTGAGGATTGTAAGCATCAAAATGTATCCATCCGCTGTCTCTTGTAAGATACATATCTGAGTGGTCACCGTTAACATTAAGCGGTGCAGCAAGAGCACGGTTGACTATGTTTAAAACTATAGGAAGTCTCATACCGCTTGCCTGATATAGTGTTTCCATCATAAGAGCAAGCCCCTGTGCAGATGTAGCAGTTGCAACTCTTCCACCGGCTGCACTTGCACCTATACATCCACTCATGGCGGCATGTTCACTCTCAACCATCATAAACTCACCTTCTATATACCCATCAGCCAAAAACTTCGAATAATTTTCAACTATAGGAGTCGAAGGTGTGATGGGATATGCAGAGACAACATCTATTTGAACCTGCCTCATTGCATGAGATGCCGCCATATTTCCATCCCATACCTCTATCTCTTTAAGTTTCATTTTTTCAAATGCCATTATTTCTCCTTCTTTTCTTTCTCTGGCCACTCGGCTATAGCTTCTTCAGTATCTTTTTGTTCAGGAAACATTAGCAGTGATTTCGGATTGGTAGGACAAACCTCAACACATATACCACAACCTTTACAGTGATCATAATCAACACCGAGCATCTTTTTATCTCTTGATATTATAGATATATCAGGGCAGTAAACCCAGCAAAACTGACAATCTATACAGTAGTCTTTGTTAAATACAGGTTTTATTATCCTCCAGTCGGCAACACTTGCAGTAAAAGAGTTATTTTTTGAATAGTTTCTGTCTTCCTGTTTTGTTAAAGCTATATCTTTTGCAGGCCCGTCAAAGGAGCGAAGCATCGCACCTATTTCAAAACCATCCCATCCAGTATTTTCCATTGACATATCCGCTCCTTATTTTACTTCATCATATGCTCGCTGGATTGCTTGCATATTTGCATCAATTATTTTTTGTGGAAGTTTTGACAAAACCCCTTTCATTTTGTCTTTGAAAAATTCTATATCATACATACCAGAAATCTTCATAAAAGCTCCAAGCATAGGTGTGTTTGGTATAGGTCTTCCTATAGTCTCCTGAGCTATCTTTATACAGTCAACGGTATATACTTCTTTATCTGCCAGTTTTGGCTGAGAAGCCTTAAGTTCATCTGTGCTCATATGGGTTGTAATGATGTATTTTGTATTATCCTTATGGTTTATAGTAACATCTGTTGTATAAACCAAAGCAGGATCTATAACAAAAACATAATCCGGCTTCATAAATTTTTCATGATTTAGTATCTCTTTATCATCAACTCTGTTATAAGCAGTCATGGCTGCTCCCCTTTTAGCAGAGCCATAAAAAGCAAAAGCTTGAACATGTTTTCCGGTTGAAGCAATAATATCTGCCAAACCTTTAGCACCTGTTACGGCACCTTGTCCTGCACGGCTATGCCATCTTATCTCTAGCATAAGTTCTCCTTCTTTTTTACAAACATTAGAGTAATTTTATGTTTTTTGCTCTTAAATCTTGCTTGATTTATACCATAAGATTTATAATTAAGCTAAAATGTGTTGATTTTTCACGACTTTAAAGCTATAACAGCTTCATATACATCATCAAATATCAAATTAGTATAACATTTTAGTTCATCTTCCAAACCGTATCCGCTTAAAACTGCAACAGATTTTATATCTGCATTTTTTGCCGAAATCATATCAAGCTTGGTATCACCTATAATAAAAACTTCTTTTTCATCCAAACCGTTCATCCTCTTTAGTGCCAACTCTATCGGCTCTTTATGTGGTTTTGGATGTGTAACATCTTCTCTGCCGACAAGTGTTTCAAAATACTCCAAAACACCAAAATGCTCAAGCAATTCTTTTGAATATCTTGCAGTTTTTGTTGTAACAACACCGAGTCTGGCAAATTTTTTTGCTTCTTTTATAGCTTGTGTTGCATTTGGTAACATTTTTGTTTTTTTTGTAGAAATCTTTCTGTAATGTTCTTTATATGCATCTACAAAGTCCCATACTTTTTCATCTTTTACACCAACCTCTTTAAACATAACATCCAAAGGATAACCTATAAGTGCCTTTATATCCTCCTTATTTGGTTTGTCAAAACCAAACTTTTGACATGCCTTGTAAAAACTCTCAAGTATAGCTTCGGTTGAGTCTATTACCGTTCCGTCAAGATCAAATAAAATTATCACTCTTTCTCCCAGTCAATGTAATTATGCCATATACCTGCAGGTGCAGGCTCTATTCCTTTTATATTTTTTGACACCGCTTCAATCGAATTTGGTATATATAAAAATATATACGGATTGTCATCAACTATAATCTTAAACATTTTTCGCCATATCTTTGCCAGCTTTTTTCTGTCAATGATACTCTCACTCTCATCTATAAGTCTGTCGATTTCCTTGTTATGGTATCCGACAAGGTTAAATCCTCCGGCAACATCACTGCTTGAGTGCCAAAAAGCCCTTGGGTCAGGTGTGGGTGATAGTCCCCATCCAAGAAGAACCGTGTCAAATTTATGTGGAAATACTACCGTATTTAAAAAAGCCTGCCACTCCATTATGCGAAGTTTTACTTTTATATCTACTTTTAGCAACTGCTGTTGGATGATTTGTGCTACATAACTTCTGGTGGGAGTGGAGTTTGATGTGGCTATTTCAAAAGTAAGAGGATGCTCTTTGTCGTATCCTGCCTGTCTTAAAAGCTTTTTTGCTTTTTTTATATCAACTTTTGGAGGTTTTACATCGGGATTAAAAGCTATTGAAGTAGGAAGAAACGGGCCTGTGCAGACTTTAGAGTGGCCAAAAAACATTATATCGGCTATCTCTTGTCTGTCTATCAAAAGAGATATGGCCTCTCTTACCCTTTTGTCTTGAAACTTTTTTCTTCTTAGATTAAACCCTAAGTATGTATAAGCA
>WFOM01000169.1 GCA_015488075.1 Helicobacteraceae bacterium
ACAGTCTATGCCGTAACTTAAAAGTTCGTCGGCATTTTTTTTGGTAACACCAAATCCGTGGCTTGCATTTTCATAGTTGGCTATAACAAAATCTATAAAATATTTTTCTCTTAATTTTTTTAGATGCTCTTTTATCATTTCCCTTCCGGGACGGCCGACTATGTCACCTATAAAAGCTATTCTCAAAAACTTCACCTTTGTAAAAAATCGTAAAATTATACCATTTACGATTAAATCTGTCTGAACATTCATAAACTAACTTTTGCATCTGGTATAATTGTGCTATGAAAAAAAAGTATAAAAGCTATATAACACCTTTGGTCTTTTTTCTGTTTTCATTGGCATTTTTTATGTTGCCGTTTAAAAACATACCAAAAGTTGACAGTTTTACTGAAAAATATTTCAATGAAGCCATAACAAAAGCAGGTGTGTCATATGCAACGGTAAGAGTTATAAATGCAAGTGTATCTATACTAAAAGGCTCTGATTTGGAGCTGGAACCTGCAGGTATAGGTCTTAGCATAGCAGTCGGAGAAGTTTTAGATCCTATAGATGATATGACCGAGAGAGTTTCAGATATACTTGTAACCTCTTTAGCATCTTTAGGTGTTACAAAGATAGTTTATGAGATTTTCAAAAGCGGGTTTAACTATGTTGTAGGTATTGTTTTTATTGCTCTTGGCATTTTGTATATGTTTCAAAACAAAAACTTACAAAACATTAAAAATTTTTTCCTGAAGTCTCTTGCTGTTTTGGTGGTTTTGAGGTTTGCTCTTGTGTTTGTATCTTTTGTGAACTACGAATTAAACGAAATCTATTTTTATCCAAAAATAGAAACCGTAAAACAAAACCTGACTTTTTATATATCAGATGACAAAATAGCCAGATTTGACTCCATAGATGATGCAGACGGGCTTGTAGACACTATAAAAGAAAACTTTAAAAAATTAAAAACAAAAACTATAGAATTAAAAGATGTTTTTGACAAAATGTTGGATAACTCCTCAAAAATTATAGCCAATCTTTTGGAGTTGACATATCTGTATATAGCTCTTTTTTTGATACAGGTTATCATACTGCCTTTGTCGGTATTTTATATTTTGATTAAATCGGTAAACATTTTGTTTGGAAAAAATTACAACTACATTATAAAGAGTAGACGATGACAAAACCTATATCGGTAACAACACTAAACAATCAGATAAAATCTATCTTAGAAAACACATTCTCAAGAGTATTGGTAGAGGGTGAACTCTCACGAATAACATATCATAACTCAGGTCATATTTACTTTTCACTAAAAGATGAAAACTCAACCATAAAAGCGGTTATGTTCAGAGGCAATGCAACCAAACTGAAATTCAGACTTGAAGAGGGTTTAAAAGTTATCATAGATGCTTCCATATCTGTTTATACTCCAAGAGGGGATTATCAGCTAAACTGCTTTAGTATAGAGCCCGCAGGCCAGGGTGCTTTGGCTTTTGCCTATGAGCAGTTAAAAGAGAAGCTGAAACAAAAAGGCTACTTTGATCCAAATATAAAAAAACCGCTTCCGAAATTTCCAAAAAAGATAGCGCTTGTAACTTCTGCAACTTCAGCGGCACTGCAAGATATGTTAAGGATCTCAAATGCCAGATACCCGCTTACAGAGATATATGTATATGACACCATAGTTCAGGGTGAAGATGCAAAATACAGCATAGTTGAAAATATAAAAAAAGCAGATGCAAAGGGGTATGATGTTATAGTGGTTGCTAGAGGTGGAGGAAGCTTAGAGGATCTTTGGTGTTTTAACGAAGAGATAGTAGCAGATGCCATATATGAAGCAAAAACACCTGTTATATCTGCCATAGGGCATGAGATAGACTATCTTATAAGTGATTTTGTTGCGGACAAAAGAGCATCAACCCCGTCAAATGCTATGGAGATACTGCTTCCGGATAAAAATGAAATTCTCATTTATCTTGATACACTAAGAGAACAGTTTGACAACATCATAGATAAAAAACTTTTTAATACAACACAACTTTTAAATCACCTGTATGAGCTTTTTTACCAAAACTCTATAGAAAAAAAGATAGAAAACCAATTGGAAATCATCCAAACTATCAAATCAAACTTCAAAGAGAGACTTGATTTTATATTTGAAAAAAAAGCCCAATATATACAAAACATAAAAACATCTTTGGATGAAACTGTAACACTAAATCTAAACAGATTTGAAAACACTTTGACAGCCGTAAAAAACCAACTTGAGTCAAACAACCCAAAATACAAAACAAAAAAAGGTTTTGCTCAGATAGTTGTAGACGGGGATATAAAAGAGTTAAATGAACTAGAGTTAGATCAAACATTTTTACTTCAAGATATAAAAACTACAATAAAAGCAAAAGTTTTAAAAAAAGGCGATATATGAGATACCCGGATTTTTTTGACAGTATACAAAACATAAAACTACAAGATCCTCTTTCAGACATACTTGGAGTTTTTGAAGACGGATTTTATGAGATAAGCTATATTGAAGTAGTAAAAGGTGCAGGGCATAGCTGTCCAACCGTAGCAGGTGCATACATAATGGCACAAGAAGCCATAAAAGCTTTATATAGTAACGGCACAGGGATAAGAGGCGATATAAAAGTTGAGTTTAAAGAGGATTTGAGTGAAGGTGTAGCAGGTGTTATAGCAAATGTTGTCTCTTACATAACAGGTGCTACGGACAAAAGCGGCTTTAAAGGGCTTAACGGCAAATTCGCAAGACATTCTTTGATGTTTTTTAACCAAGATATAAAATCAAATGCAAGATTTACTTCACTCTCTCAAAACAAAACAGTTGATGTTTATTATAACCCAAATGTTATACCACCTTCAAAAGAGATGCAACCGCTTATGCAAAAGATAATGCAAAACCAGGCAACAGACGATGAAAAAAACTTGTTTGGAAAACTTTGGCAGGAAAGAGTTAAAAATATATTTGAAAATATAGATAAAGCTGTATCTGTAGAAGTTGTAAAATAATGGTGGGTTCACTAGGATTCGAACCTAGGACCGCTCGGTTATGAGCCGAGAGCTCTAACCAACTGAGCTATGAACCCATACCTTGTTGGTAGGTCGGAATTATAGTAGGAATTTTCTTAAAAAATAATTAATTTGTTAAAAAATTAGCAAAAATCGGAAGGTGATCGCTATAACCATAACCCGTATGTCTTGGTTTGCCTCCACGGTAGCTTATATACCATCTGTTTATACCTCTTTTATAAAAAAGATATGGCTTTTTTAACACTCCAAAACTTTCATATATGTAGTCAAATCCGCCTCTATTTAAAACAGATTTTGAGATAATGATGCTGTCTAATGTTTCTTTGTTTTTTTGGTGTATATAGTTCCATCTTTTATCTTTATCTAAATCATACCAAAGATTATAAAGCTCATCACTTTTTAGTTTTGTAAATTTTGCTTTTGTTGTATGGGTTATAGTATTTAGTATATGGTTTATCCCTGTTATTCCTTTTGTATCATTTAGACTGTATCTTCTTTTGAATTTTATATACTCCTCATAATCACTGTTAAAATCACCGACTATTATGAAGTTTTTATCATATCCAAGCTGTTTTAGTCTTTTTTTAAGGGCTTTTGCACTTATGATTCTTTGGCTTTCTGCTCCGCTTTTGCTTTTCCAGTGATTTATAAAAAGATAAAAATCTTTAAACTTTACTTCCAAAATATTTCTGTATCTATTAAGCCTTGTAACCCAGATCTCTTTTTGGTAAATCGGTTTTATTTTAGAAAGATATGCAACCTTTACGGTTGAGTTCTTTTTATCTGCTATGCCGTAGTATTTGTAGTAAATCCCCATAGAGTTTAGAGTTTTTCTTAGATCTTTTAATGCCGTTGTTGATTCTATCTCTACCAGAGCAACTATATCTGCATCTAAATCTTTTATAACTTTTGCTATCTGTTTTAGTTTTTTTCTATAGATTTTATCATCCCATCCGCTTTTACCGTAAGGGATATACTCTTTATATTCACTTCCACTATACTTTAAATCAAACAGGTTTTGAACATTGTATTCAGCTATTTTTATC
>WFOM01000170.1 GCA_015488075.1 Helicobacteraceae bacterium
TAAACAAAATTATACTTGCAAGAGACAGGGCGGGGAAAAAACCTTTATATCTATACAAGGATTCAAATAGATTGCTGTTTGCAAGTGAACTAAATGCAATAAAAAAATCTGTATCAAATATAGCCATCAATGAAGACAATATATACGGCTATCTAAGAAACGGCTTCTTTTTTGACGCTGAAACGCCATATAAAAATGTTTCGGAAGTAAAACCAGGTCATATCTACATGGTTGACTGTAAAACATTAGATATATCCAAGAAGCAATACTTCGATATTTTAAAATTTTACAAAAAAGATAAAATTACAGATTATACAAATATCAAAACAACTCTTGATGATATGTTGCACAAAAGCATCAAAGACAGACTTCTTTCCTCAGACTTGGAAGTTGGTGCATTTCTAAGTGGAGGTATTGACAGCTCGTTGATCGTGGCTATCGCAAGTAAATATACAGACAACTTGAAAACTTTTACAGTAAAATTTGACGGGGCATATGATGAATCACATCTGGCACAACTCACTGCCAAAAGATACAATACCAGACATTATGAATTAAATATATCTATGAATGTCAAAAGTGATATAGAAAATATACTTGCCAACTATGGTGAACCTTTTATGGATAGCAGCGCCGTACCAAGCTATTATGTCAGCAAAGAAGCAAAAAGATATGTTACGGTTGTATTAAACGGAGATGGAGCAGATGAGCTTTTTGGAGGCTATAGAAGATATGTGCCTATAGCAAACAACTTAATAGGCATTGCAAAATATTTTTCTATTTTACTCCCTCTTCTTCCCAAACCACATGATAAAAAAAGTATATACAATTATCTTTACAGGCTACTGTCTATATCAGACAAAAAAGGGGTAGACTTTTACAACAGTGCGACCAATGATATATTTGAAGATATATATCATTTCAAAAAAAATAGCACAATTGAAAGAATGGAAAAATTTATAAACAGTATAGAAAAAGAAGATATTAGTAATTTATCAAAAATTTTATATCTTGATTTTATGCTTATTCTTCAAAATGACCTACTGAAAAAAATGGATATAGCAACTATGTCACATTCTCTTGAAGGCAGAAGTCCGTTTTTAAGTAAGTATATACTTGAATTTGCACCTACCGTTCAAGATAATTACAAAATAAAAAATTTTACTACAAAATTTATATTGAGAGATTTGGCAAAAAAATACTTGGATGAAAAATTAATAAACCAGCCAAAAAGAGGTTTTGAAGTACCTTTGAAACAGTGGGTTGAAAATGATTTGAAAGAAAATATTTTTGATACATTAAGTAGCAAGTGCTATAGTAAAAATTTTATAGATAAAAAGTTTATAGATAAGCTGCTTCACAAAAAAGTTCACATTTCAGACGAAAAGAGAGCAAAAATCCTATGGACTCTATACAGTTTGGAAGTTTGGAAAAAGTATCAATGAAAAAAAAATGTAGTATCGCAATAGTATTAAACAACTCTTGGTACGGTTATAATTTTAGGCTAAATTTGGCAAAAAAATTAAAGCAAAATGGATATAATGTATATTTTGTTGCACCATTTGACAAGAAATACAGCAAACTTCTAAGTAAAGATTTTAATTTTATAGATATCAACATAGATGCAAAGGGAATAAATCCTATAAAAGATATAAAAACAATAATCGCTCTATATAAAATATTGAAAAAATATGAAATAAACATAGCCCTTAACTTTACAATAAAACCTAATATCTACAGTTCAATTGCTGCAGGTATCCAAAATATACATTCTATCAGCAATATTACAGGACTTGGTACAATTTTTATAAATAACTCCCTTGTGACTAGCATAGCAAAACTTATGTACAAAGTTGCATTAAAATACAATCATACAGTATTTTTTCAAAATGAAGATGATACTGAACTTTTTTTATCAAACAAACTTGTAGATAGAGAAAAAGTTGATTTGCTTCCAGGTAGTGGTGTAGATTTGGACAAATTTAAACCTGTAGCAAAAAACGACAATGAAGATTTTGTTTTTTTATTGGTTGCAAGACTCTTAAGAGACAAGGGAATTATCGAGTATATCGAAGCTATTAAAATATTGAAAAAAAAATATACAAATATAAGATATCAAATTCTTGGAAATGTTGGAGTTGAAAATAAAACTGCCATTACGAAACAAGAGCTAAACGAATGGATAGAAAACGGTATAATTGAGTATCTTGGTATTACAGACAGTGTAGAAAAAGTAATATCACAAGCAGATTGTGTTGTGCTACCCTCTTACAGAGAAGGTACCCCAAGAAGTCTTCTTGAAGCATGTGCAATGCAAAAGCCGGTCATTGCCACAAATGTTCCGGGATGTAAAAATGTTGTAGAAGATGGAGTAAACGGATACTTGTGTGAAGCAAAAAATATAGATGATTTGACTTTAAAAATGGAAAAAATGATAAATTTAAGCAAAGAAGAAAGAGTAAAAATGGGAAAAGCCGGGAGAAATAAGATATTAAATGAGTTTGATGAAAAAATTGTTATAAAAAAATATATTGA
>WFOM01000171.1 GCA_015488075.1 Helicobacteraceae bacterium
GACAGCTCTACAACTTCGTCGGTGCTTGCACTAAAAGAGTCGTTTTCACAAAATGTGCATCCGCCTCTAGCTACGGTTCCATCGATATTTGGGCAAGTAAAACCGGTTATATTTATACCTACTTTAAAAACTTTTTTGTTAAATTTGGCTCTTAGATACTGCCCAAAAGTTAAAATTTGTTTCATCTATCCTCTTATACTATATATTTACCGGTAAAACAAGCCGTGCAGTAGCTCTCATCAGTTGCATTTACACTTCTTAGTAGAGCTTCTTCACTAAGGTATGCCAAAGAGTCCGCCTCTATATATTCGCATATCTCATTTATACTCATATTTGCGGCTATAAGCTTCTCTTTGTCTGGAGTATCTACGCCGTAAAAACAAGGGTCTGTTGTAGGTGGTGAGCTTATCCTCATATGCACCTCTTTTGCTCCCGCTTCTTTAAGCATCCTGACAATCCTTCTTGATGTTGTTCCTCTGACTATTGAGTCATCCACTACTACCAGTCTTTTTCCTTTTATAAGTTCAACCATAGGGGAGAGCTTCATTTTAACTTTTAAGTCTCTCATCTCCTGGGTTGGTTCTATAAATGTTCTACCTACATAATGGTTTCTCATAATCCCCATCTCATAAGGTATGCCGCTTTCGTGCGAGTATCCTATGGCTGCCGGCACTCCCCCATCTGGAACGGGAACTACCATATCTGCTTCAACTGGTGCGATTTTTGCCAGTTCTCTTCCCATGTTTTTTCTTGTCTCATATACACTTTGACCAAAAACTATGGAATCCGGTCTTGCAAAGTAAACATACTCAAATATACATTTTTTAGGAGTTGCATCAAAAATTTTAAATGACTGCGGAGCTTTGTTTTTTTCAAAAACTAAAAGCTCACCCGGCTTAACCTCTCTTATAAACTCTGCACCTATTAAGTCAAATGCACATGTTTCACTGGCAACTACATATCCTCCGTTTTGTAGTCTACCAAGGCTAAGGGGTCTAAAACCGAACCTGTCTCTTGCGGCAAACATTTTTGTCCTGCTTAAAAATACAAGTGAATATGCACCCTCAATCTTTTTAATGGCATCTATAATCCTGTCTAAGAGTTTGTCTTTGTCGCTTTTTGCTATAAGGTGGATAAGGTTTTCCGTATCCATGAAGGTTTGGAAAATGGCACCTTTTTTTATAAGTTCGTCTCTTACCTCTTTTGCATTTGTAAGGTTACCGTTGTGAACTATAGCCATCTCTCCAAGGTCGTATCTTGCAAAAACAGGCTGTGCATCAAGAATTGAGTCATCACCTGCAGTTGAGTATCTTGTATGACCTATGGCACTTTCACCCTGAAGAGTTGTGAGTTTGTCCTGGTTAAATACCTGAGAAACCAGACCTCTGTCTTTTATGGTGTATAGTTTCTTGCCGTCACTTGAACTGATGCCAGCTGCTTCCTGACCTCTGTGCTGAAGCGAATGAAGTGAAAAGTAAGCAAGTTTCGAAGCCTCTTTATGACCAAATATCCCTACTACTGCACATTTTTCATTTATATTTTCAAGCAAGCTAAAGTCCTTATGTGAAATATCAGTAAAATTATACTCTAAAGATTATGGCAGTTTCTTTAAATATTTTTTTTAAAACAATAATTCATTTTCCTCTTTAGGGTCTTCAACATCCCTTGGAGGTTTTGATATATCGGTAAAATACTCTTTTTTGCCGTCAGGCATAACAATCTCTATAACACCGTCAGGTTTTTCAAATTTTCTTGGAATCTGAGGATACAGTTTTAAAAGTTCTCTGAAAAAGTATGCAAATGCAGGAGCACTTACTCTTCCGCCGGTTTCTTTTTTATACATAGGTGTGTTGTCGTCATTTCCAAACCACACAACCGTTTCTACAGTCGGAGAATACCCTGCAAACCAGGCATCCACACTTTTGTTTGTTGTTCCTGTTTTTCCGGCAAGCTCTATACCTTTTACTTTTGCTCTTCTACCGGTTCCTCTTAAAACAACATCTCTTAGGATGGTTGTCATCAAAAAAGCCTGCTGTTTTGAAGTGATCTTGATCTCTTTTGTTTTTGCTTCATAAATTTTTTTGGAATCTTTGTATATATCTTTGATGATATACGGTTTTACCTGAGTTCCGTTGTTTGAAAACGATGTATAATATCCTGCCAGTTCCAGCGGCGAAAGAGATATGGTTCCAAGTGCCAAAGAAAGATCGTGAGGCAGATTTTTTATGCCGTATTTTTTCAGTTTTTTGAGTATCTGATAAAGTCCTATGTCATTAACAAGGTTTATGGTTGCAAGGTTTCTTGAGTGGACAAGTGCATCTCTTAGGCTAATAAGCCCTTTGTAGTCTTTTTCGTAGTTTTTGGGTTGCCATTTAAGCTCCTGGTCACCTTTTTTGTATTTGTATGTTCTTGCTATGTCAACCAGTTTTGTAGCAGGCGAGTATCCAAGATCGAGTGCAACCTGATATATAAAAGGTTTAAATGCACTTCCGGGCTGTCTTTTGCCCTGTGTGGCACGGTTGTAAGAGCTTTTTTTGTAGTCTGTGCTTCCAACAAGTGCCAAAACCCCTCCGCTTTTTGGATCAAGACTGACAAGTGCTCCGTTAAGCATAGAAACATTTACATCCTGCATCTCGTATGTTGGGTCTTGCTGTTTTTTTTCTTCCTCTTTTTGTTTGTATTTTTCTATCCTTTTTAATGTCAGGTTATAGGCATAGGTTATGGCATCTCTTGCTACTTTTTGTAGTTTGAGATCTATAGTCGTATGTATAACATAACCGCCTGTTTTTATATCTGTTATACCTTTTTGTCTGATTCTTCTTAAAACTTCATCAACCACAAAAGGAGCTTTGTTTTGTGTAAGTGTGTCATCATATACTTTTGGTTTTTCTTTCATGGCTTCATCATATGTTTTTTTGTCTATCCAGCCGAGTGTATACATCCTGGATATAACTCTGTTGGCTCTTCCAAGAGATATCTCATAGTTTTTTGTAGGTGCATAGGTTGAAGGTGCTTTTGGAAGCCCTACCAGCATAGCTATCTCTTTAAGTGTGAGTTTATCCAAATCTTTGTGAAAATACCCAAAAGAAGCTGTTTTTATACCGTAGTATCCATGTCCGAAGTAGATTTCGTTTAGGTATCTTTCAAGTATCTCCTGTTTTGAGAGATATCTTTCAACTTTGAGAGAATATATAATCTCTTTTATTTTTCTTGAAATCTTTTTTTCTCTTGTTAGAAAATGGTTTTTTACCAACTGTTGTGTTATGGTAGATGCACCCTCAACCATTTTTCTTGCTTTTATATCTTTTATAACAGCTCTGAATATGGCATCAAAATTGACACCGTGGTGTTCAAAAAAGTTTGTATCTTCTATGGCAAGCAGTGCTTCTATAACCCTTGGAGGAATCTCACTGAACTTTGCATAAAATCTGTGTTCTTTCTCAAATATGTTGGCTATTTTTTCATTATTTTTATCGTATATGACTGTTGTAAGAGCAGGGCGGTAGTCAACCAGACTCGATATGTCGTATTTGAAACCAAAAACATAATATGCCAAGATTCCAAAAGGAGACAAAAATATTATAACTGCCATAAATATTAAAAACTTTTTTATCATTTATGCTCTGAACTCTCTTGATTTGAAATTTGCTTTTATTAGCATTTTCGTATAATCGTTTTTCGGATTTGAAATCACATTTGACATTTTACCAAATTCTTGGATTTTACCTTCTTTTATAACCAAAATATCTTCACAAACTTCATATGCGGCGTATATATCGTGTGTAACGAAAATGGTTTTGAAGTTTTTTTCTTTTTGCATTTTTTTTATGAGTTTTAGTATATCATCTTTTGTCTGTGGGTCAAGTGCCGTTGTGGGTTCGTCAAAGAGGATAAGTTTCGGGTCTTTTTCTAAAGACAAAGCTATGACTACTCTTTGGAGCTGTCCTCCTGAAAGCTCGCAAGGAAATCTGTCCAAAAGGTTTTCATCCAGTCCTACCATTTTAAGCAGTTTTGTCTGTATCTCTTTGTCAACAGTAAAATGTTTTGATATTTTGGTAAGTGGTGAGAGTGCCGTAAACGGATTTTGCGGAACAAACGATACCGTTTTTTTGTTCAGTTCAAAACCGCTTTTTACCTCCATATCTTTTGTGAGATTGTTTGGAAGCATGTTCAGTATAGCTTTTAGAGTAAGACTTTTGCCGCTTCCGCTTTCTCCTACAAGTGCCAGTGAGTTTTTGAGATCAAAAGATATGTCCACCAACACTTTTTTTTCTGTTTTTATTTTCAGTTTTAAGCTAAGCACTATATAGAAGATATCCTTGTTATAAGGTTTTTAACTGTTTCGTTAATTTCTACTA
>WFOM01000172.1 GCA_015488075.1 Helicobacteraceae bacterium
GGAATAAATATTGCTACAAAGCAGTATGAAATTTATAGAAGCTTTAAGATTTAAAAGCAAACTGCTACTTTTGTTTTTATCTATAACGGTAGGGCTTTTGTTTGTATCTGTTGTGGGTATATCATATATAGAGAGATTGAAAAAAAATATAGATGAGCTTTATTTCGGCTCGCTTCTGCCTGTAAATGAGCTAAACACTATCATACATATATATGACTACGATTTGACTCAGACGGTTTTTAAGTCAAAATATGATTTGATATCCAAAGATGAAGCTATACAGGAGATAAAAACCGCTTTAAAGCAGATAGAAACAAACTGGAATAGCTATACAGAGCATTATAAAACAAGAGAAGAACTCTCATATGTAGAGTTTGCAACACAAGAGATAGAAAAAACAGACAAAATTTTTTACACTATACTGAAGTATCTAAAAAGCCATCAAAATCTTTCTGCAGTATCGCTAAAGTCTGTAACTTCGCATATAGAACATATAACCAAAGTTGTCTCAAGACTTTTGAGATATGAGATGGAAAATGCAAAACTCTCAAGAAAAGAGTTTTTGAAATTTTACAAAAGTATTTTGTTATCTGTTGTAATAACTCTGGGATTTATTTTGTTTGCGGTGCTTGTGGTTACTTTCATGGTATTTAAAGGTATAGCAACAGAGCATACAAAGCTTCAAAATATGACACAAAAACTTAAAAAACTGAACAAAAAACTTGAAAATGCATCATATACGGACTCTTTGACGGGGTTATACAACAGAAGATTTTTCAATCTTGTTTTTGAGAGAGAGCTAAAAAGGGCAAGAAGAAACAAATCTTATATAACTTTCATGATGATAGATATAGACTACTTTAAACAATACAATGACACCTACGGGCATATAGCGGGAGACAATGCACTAAAAGAGGTTGCAAAAACCATAAAAGAGAAATTCAAAAGACCGAGTGACTATGTTTTCAGGCTTGGAGGTGAAGAGTTTGGTGTATTGTTTCTTGATACCGATGAGATAAATTCCGCAAGACTTGCCAAAGAGCTAAATACGGCAGTAAAAGATAAAAACATAGAACACAAAAATTCCAAAGCAGGTGATGTGGTAACGGTTTCTATAGGTGTTGTAAGCTGTATAGCGGATGAGATGCTAGATCCCGATATGCTTATAAGCAAAGCCGATGATATGTTATATGAAGCAAAAAGAAGCGGAAGAGACAAATATATGATAACTACACAGCTGTATCTTACACAGGAAATATACAAAAAATCTGCATAAATCGTTACATTTGCCGTAAATCCCCCCCCCGTTTGCAAAATTAATCTTTGTTTAAAAAAACTGTATATATAATTGAGATCAGATTAAAATAAAAAAATATCAGAAGAGAAAAGATGTTTGTTAAAAATTATATATATAGTGATAAATGGGACAAGGAGTTTGATGATAGTTTAGACAGTAACAAAACTATAGTTTTTTTGTTTTCAAGCATGCATGAAGAAAAAGTAAAAGAAGAGCTTGAAAAAATTTACCGGGTCTTTAAAAACAGTTTGATAGTCGGTGCTTCAACAAGCGGAGAGATACTTGATGATGATGTTTATGACGACACTATAGTTATGAGTGTTGTCAGGTTTGAGAAAACAACTTTTAAATACTTCTGTAAAGATATAGAACCTGATAACTCTTTTAATGACGGTATAGAGGCTGCCGTAAAACTAAATAATGAAAAACTAAAAGGTGTGTTTATACTGACTGACGGTATAAAAACTAACGGTTCACAACTTATAAAAGGTTTGACATCGGTTTTGCTTGATAATGTTGTAATAAGCGGAGGGTTGGCCGGAGACAAAGACAGATTTGAAAAAACATGGGTTGTTCACAACGGAGATATACTTGAATCTTTTATGTGTGCCATAGGATTTTACGGTGATGAGATACATTTTAAAGCCTCTTCAAAAGGAGGATGGGACAGACTTGGACTTACAAGAGTGGTTACAAAATCAAAAGAGAATGTTTTGTATGAGATAGACAATCAACCGGCACTTGAGATATATAAAAAATATCTCGGTGAAAAAGCAAAAGAACTGCCTGCTTCGGCACTTTTGTTTCCTTTGGAAGTCAAAGAGGAAGGATGCAATGAAGGGAAAGTAAGAACTATCATAGGTATAGATGAAAAAAACAAAGCACTTGTGTTTGCAGGTGATATTCCTCAAAATTCTCATGTAACACTTATGAAAGCAAATTTTGACAGACTTATAAGCGGTGCTGAGGATTCTGCTTATATGTTGGATCTGACAGAATACAAAAACGGTGATTTGCTTTGCATTGCCATAAGCTGTGTAGGAAGAAAACTTGTTTTAAAAAGCAGAACATTTGAAGAGGTTGAGGTTATAAAAGATGTATTGCCCGAGCATTCAAATCTTATAGGTTTTTACTCTTACGGAGAGATTTCACCTTTGGCATCTGGAACATGTGATTTGCACAATCAGACTATGACTTTGACAGTTTTTTGGGAAGATTGAGATGCTTCATAAAGTTTTACAAAGACAGTTAAAAAAGCTGGGCTACAAAGACGGCAAATTTACAAAAGGAAGTTTGGAAGATTTTATAAATATAGTAGACAAAACATACAAAGAAGCAGATGAAGAAAGGGAGTTTTTGGAACAGACACTTGAGATAAACTCAAAAGAGATGGAAGAGCTTTATGAAGAGTTAAAGCAAAAAAGTGAGAGTGAGATTGCAAAAAGAGAACAAAAATACAGAGAACTTGCCAGAAAAGATATACTAACCGGCATACTAAACAGGTATGCATTTGGTGAAGAGCTTGAAAAGATCATCTCAAATTCAAAACGAACGGGGGCTAAATTTGCTCTTTTGTTTTTGGATTTGGATCATTTTAAAGAGATAAATGATACTTTCGGACATGCTTTTGGAGATGAACTGCTTGTAGAGATAGCCAAAAGAGTGTTGCCAAACATAAGAAAAGAGGATGTTTTTGCAAGACTTGGAGGAGACGAGTTTGTTATAATCTTTACAAATATAAAAGAAGAGAGTATTTTGGAACTCATCAAAAAAATTTTGTGTCTTTTTCTAAAGCCGTGGATTATAGACAAAAAAGAGTTGCATATAACAACCAGTATAGGTGTGGCGATATTCCCTGATGATGCAACAAGCTCAAAAGAGCTTATGCAAAAAGCGGATATGGCTATGTATAAATCAAAAGAGATAGGTAGAAACAGGGTTGTTTTTTA
>WFOM01000173.1 GCA_015488075.1 Helicobacteraceae bacterium
ATTTTAATAAATCATTTTGGAGAGGTTGACATGGGTTTGAAAGATTTAAGCAGAGAAAAAGTTTTAAAAATAAGATCTGTTTGTAGAAAAATCAGAATAATACTTGGAATTTTGCTTATAGCTGCAGGTGCATATACCGGTATATACTGGTTTTATCTAGGTATAATTCCGTTAATAGTGGGCATAATCAACTTCTGTCCGTTGTGTTTAATTACAAAAAAATGTAACATTTAACCGTTTCTTAATCAAATTTTCATCATCTTTTTATATAATACACCAAAAAAAGGTGTATTATGAGAAAAGGCTTCAGTTTAATCGAACTTATGATAGTCATTGTCATACTTGGTCTGCTTGCCGCTATGGTTGTGCCAAACCTTACTGGCAAAGGAGCCGAGGCAAAACAAAAGCTTGTCTGTGTTCAGATGAAATCCTTATACAACGGTGCTTTGGATATGTTTAAGGTTGACAACGGAAGCTACCCTACAACCGAAGAAGGTCTAAAAGCACTTGTTAAAAATCCCGACCCACAAAAATATCCAAACTATTCAAACAGCGGATATCTAAAAGACGGCAAACTGCCAAAAGACAGTTGGGGAAGAGATTTTATATATATTAACGACGATGGAAAAGTTGAGCTTATATCTTTAGGTGCCGACGGAAAAGAAGGCGGAAAAGATGAAGCAAAAGATATAAAACTGAGTGAGTGCAAATAGTTTGAAAAAAGGTTTTAGTCTCATTGAACTTTTGATTGTAATCGTCATCATAGGTGTAGTTTACAAACTAGCCGTAATAAATATGGAAAAAATCAACAAGCCCGGGCATATACAGCCCGATATAAAACATTTAAAAGATTTTTTACTCTCTTTTGAATTTGAAAAAAGCTCACAACTTATATGCACTAAAAACTGCACAGAGTGCAAAGTGTTACTGGATGAGAAAAAAGAAAAAAGTATAAAACCTTTTTTTGACGACACTATAAAAGTCTACACATATACAAAAAATGAAGGTTTTTTTGAAAAAGAGCTGATGCCCGTCTTTAATCAAAACGGTGTTGCTGAAGATGTGTGCTTTAGATACAAAACAAACAAAAACGGTATAGGAGATCAGGTTATAGTCAAATACAAAAACAAAATTTTTGATTTCAGAGAATATTTTGACGATGTAAAGGTTTATGATTCTTTGGATCAACTCCAAAACAAAAAAGAGCAGGAACTTTTAAAAATTTTATCATGATATACAGATACAGCGGACTTGACAAAAACGGCAAAAAAGTAAAAGACAAAATAGAAGCATCAAACATAGATGAAGCAAAAGCAAAACTAAAATCAAACGATATATACTACACCAAAATATCTCCGGAAAATTTAAGTTTTTTTAGCAACACAAACCTTAAACGAAAATACAACATATCACCAAAAGAACTCTCTTCTCTATCAAGAGAACTTGCCACATATATAAAATCCGGCATCAGTATAGTCCAGGCTATAAAAATAGCAAAAAACCACTACCAAAACAACAAAAAAATAGCGATATTTTTAAACGAAGTGTTTACTCTGCTTGATGAAGGTGAAAACTTCTACTCTGCACTTTCAAAGCAAAACACCGCAAGACTTCCGGAATTTTATCTGGAATCTATAAAAGTAAGCGAAGACGGAGGAATTTTGGATGAGGTTTTGCTTGAACTCTCTGCTTATCTAAAAGAACAGGACAGAATCAAAAAAGAGATAAAATCTGCTTTTGCATATCCTTCGTTTATGATAGTTGTTTCATTTTTTATGATAGCTTTTATGCTGACATTTGTAGTTCCGCAGATAACATCGATATTTGCATCTATGCACCAAGAACTCCCTACCCCTACAAAAATAGTCGTAACTCTTGGAGAATTTTTCAAAAACAACTGGACGAAAATCATAACAGGTTTGGGTATTTTTATAGTATTGTTTTTGGTTTTCAAAAAAAAGTCAAAAAGATTTTCCTACATAGTTGATGGCATAATACTAAGACTTCCTTTTTTTGGGAAACTTGTCCAAAAAACTGAACTGGCAAGATTTTCATATATGGCATCTTTGTTGACAAAAAGCGGTGTAACTTTTGTTCAAACGGTAAATCTTTCTGCAAACATACTTAACAACCTTGTTTTGAAAAAAATCTTTTTAGATGCATCAAAGATGGTTGTTGAGGGAAAAACCCTCTCATCTTCACTCTTAAACTACAAAAAAAACATAGACTTTGCATTTATACAGTCTATAGCTCTTGCGGAAGAGACAAGTGAAGTTGAAAATGTTTTAAAAAACATTTCAGAGCTTTACTTTGAAGAGAACAAAGACAAAATCTCAATTTTGCTCTCACTTTTGGAACCGGCCTTGATGCTTTTGGTAGGCGGCAGTATAGGTTTTATAGTTGCAGCGATGTTGCTTCCGATATTTTCAATGAGTATCCAATGAGAAAAGCCATAGCACTTTTGATAACTCTTTTTTTCATCATGGTTATATCAGTAGGGCTTGGATATTTCCTAAAAACATTAAACGATACAAAAAAAACAGTTGATGATGAAAGATTTTTGATACAAACCGATATCATCATAAACGATGTGCTAAAC
>WFOM01000174.1 GCA_015488075.1 Helicobacteraceae bacterium
CCTAAAGAAGAATCAAATTCACTATCTGACTTTACGCACCCTTTGACCTCTGCAATTCAGCAAACACAATCTGATTGGCTCGAATAGTCAACTTCGTCCTGAGTGCAGAATGGTTCAAATGATGTTTGATTTTAAGACACTCCAGCTTAAAAACTGCCATTATTGACAAAAATATATGGTTAATTATATATTTGACAAGCTAATTCAAATCCCAATTTACAACTTTTTTGATAATACTTTTTCGCTTGCAAGAAATCTTGCTTGAGATCATTTCCTGCCTCATACATTGTCGCTAAATTATAGCATGCCAATGAATTGCCGCTATTACAAGATTTGTTTAGAAACTGTATAGTTTTTTTGACATCTCCTCTTTTATATGCCTTTTTTGCAAGTTCATATGGATCATTCTTTGCCTTGTCGATCAACGACTTTACAACATCTTTAAAAACATATGCCGCTGTGTCGGATGCAAGTTTTTTTGTTTTTGGATCGATAACAAGAACTCCTATGACATACCTATGCTCTTTAGCGTTTGCAAACCCGACAAATACATCATTGTAATGGTTAGAATATCTTTTTGTCTTTTTATCGATTATATGAGCCGTTCCCGTTTTTCCACCTACAAGCATACCTTTTACTTGTGCATTTTTCCCTGTTCCTTTCTCAACAGCTTCAACAAGGAGTTTTTGCATCTCTTTAGCGGTTTTTTCTCTGATATCTCTGTCTGCGTTTAAGAGGGCATAGTATGCTTCTGTAAGTTCTAAAAGATTTGTTCTTATTCCATATCCTCTGGCACATACAGTTTTATAGATATTTTGTTTTAGTTTGGCTTTGGAAGGTAGATGAGAAAAACCGAGCTTTTTAAGACCATCGTATAGTTCTTCACCCTTTAAACTTGGTGAAACCATATCCATAATTTTGCTAGATGAGTAGATGATGGCATCTTTGGCATATGCCTCTTTACAGTCATCTTTTTTGAGATCAACATCTCTACAGTCTATCACCTTGGCATGAGACCATTTGCTGTCTTTATCTAAAAGAAGTGCAAACGATATGGGGATCATTGCATTTCCCGGTTCAAAGAGATAATCTTGTGTAAGCTTTTTCACCGCTCCTTTCTCACTACTTTCTTCTCTTAGTATAAAAGAACTCTTACTTTTAATGTCGATAATAACGACTGCCACACCTTTTGCATAATATTTTTCTTTTTCCATCTTCAAAAGATTGGCAAAAAGTACATCACTGAAATATGCCAGTAGAAGAAGTGTCACTATTGCTCGTTGCATAGAATTGTCCTTTTAATCAATCAAAAAATAGGCTTTGAGATACTGCTTGCCATTTAGATTTATCTCTTTCATATAGATATGAGCAGTTTCATTACCATCTTCTTTTTCGATCAGGAAATTTTTATTTTTCATTGTATCAAAAAAGTGTGGAAGTTTTTCTTTTATAGACTCTGCCTCTTGTTTGGAGATAATTTGTTTCATTGAAGCCTGTATGTCCGTTTTGGCTATAGTTGGTTTGCCTATCTTGCCACCGTTATAAAAAACAGTATACATCTTAACAAGTTGCATAAAATTCACTTTGAAATCTTTTACATTATCACCAAGTGCTTTGTTGTCATAGGTTCTCTCATAGAGCAAATCTATCCCACTTTTTTCATAAAGACCAAAAGCACTATAGTCTTTTATAAATTTTATAAAATCGCCTATTTTAAAAAGATACAAAATCGCATGAATTTCAAGGTTTGGTTTGTCTTTATTGTAGATTTTATTCGCATCGTATCTATTGCTAGATGCTATAGCTTTTATATGATAATCGTCTGGATCTATTATAACCGCTATAGATTCTTTAAGTTCTTTTTTGATCTGTAGTGCATCTAACTCTTTTTCAAGTTTTTTTTGTGAATCTGCCGTAATGTATAGAGTAAGGTCTTTTCTGTTTTTCTCATCCGAAACAGCGGACAATCTTTTGTCATAATAGCCTTGTAACCCATTCATACCTTGTCTGTAAGTATAGTTCCCTCTTAACCGTTTACGCGTATAACCTATATACGGAGTAAGTATATCTTTGTGAGGATAAACTATCTTTTCACCACTGATGACAAAGTGATAATCACTTTTTTTAAGATGAAAATCATTTTTTAGTATAGACTCTACTTTTGGAAGATTTGCTTTACTGATACCATAAGCTACAGTTTTAAAAGGATACTTTTTTATATTTTTATGCTCATCACAATAATAGTGTATTACATAGCGATTTATTGGTATTATTTTTGACAATTCATCGACTAGATTGGTAAACTCTTTTTTATCCATGATGTTGTTTGCGAGGAAGAGTTTTTGCATTCTTATTGTTTTTGTTATTGTTGTGTTGTTTTCATCGAGGATAGATTTTCTAAGAGGAAGAATTGTTTGCTGATTTTTATCACTTTTTGATGAAGTAGTATGAAAAATATTTTTTATGCTATCTATTGTCCGCTCTCCCTTGTATGGAGAATAAATAAAGTTATTATATATTAATCCAAAGAAAAGAAAAGCTAGAATCATAACAACTGTTTTTCTATATCTCATTTATTGTCCTCAATAATTATTGTTAACATTTTTTATGATGATTCTCCCTGTATTGTAGTTTTTAAAAACTAATTTGTCAATCCTAAACTTTCATAAAATCGCCTCAATCATACTCCCCTCATCACTCCTTGCATAAATCATCGTCGTCTGTATATTCTCATGCCCCATCATCTCTTTAATGGTAGAGAGGTTGACATTCTTTTGCACCATCCTCTTTCCAAAAGTATGTCTTAGTAAATGCACCCCTCTTTTTTTGATATGGAGTTTTTTATATAGTCGCTCCAGCATACTGTAGAGTTCGGCTCTATGCATTACTCTGCCCTTTTGGGTTATAGCTATGAACTTGTCTTTGTTTTTGGTTACAAGGATTGTGTCGGTATAGAGATACTCTTCTAAGTATTGAAGTTCATCTATAATGAGATCTTGTTTGATATAGACATATCTGTATTTGTTTCCTTTTCCGAGGATATAGATTTTATAAACCCCCTCCTCTTTTAGCAGTGTTATATC
>WFOM01000175.1 GCA_015488075.1 Helicobacteraceae bacterium
ATATAGATGAGTTAAAAAAATT
This sequence comes from Helicobacteraceae bacterium, assembly GCA_015488075.1. Classification (GTDB taxonomy): domain Bacteria; phylum Campylobacterota; class Campylobacteria; order Campylobacterales; family Sulfurimonadaceae; genus S012-15. The sequence goes on from WFOM01000175.1 coordinate 23, forward strand.
TGCAACTTTTATAGTTGCCACAAGAGATGATATAAAGATAGATGAGAGTTTTATAAAAATTGATGTTGATGTAAATATATCATCAACCAGCTTAAGAGAAAAAACCGACAAAGAGTATCTGCCGGGAAAAATAGCAAACAAAATAGAGAGGTTTTACAGTATGCAAAAAAGATTGGAAACAATTACAAACATTTTGGATAAGAACAAAGCTGAAAATATAGAAGTTTTTGACCTTGTAGGAAAAGATTATATAGTTGATTTTGCCATTATAGCAACAGCACTAAACAACAAACACACTTTTGCACTGCTTGACTACTTAAAAAAAGAACTAAAACCACAAGGTGAAAAATTTTTGGGCATAGATGAAAGTGATGAGTGGATAGTAATAGACCTTGGTGACATACTTATACATATAATGACACCTGAATACAGAACAAAATACGATATAGAAAGTTTTTTAAGCGAGATAGGAAAAAACTCTAACTAAAAGGTGCAAAAGGAACCAAAGCGCTTCCCCAGGTAAGCCCGCCTCCAAAAGCATCAAGAAGCATAAGCTCACCTTTTTTTAGTTTTCCTTCTTCATATATTTCATTTATGGCCATAGGGATTGAAGCTCCAGAAGTGTTGCCGTATTTTGAAACTGTTAAAACAACTTGTTCATCTTTTAGTTTTAGAGCATCACCCACTGCTTTTATAATCCTGTAGTTTGCCTGATGCGGAACAAAATGGTCTATCTCGTCACTGTGAATGTTGTTTGCTTCAAGTATATCTCTGACATCCTGTGTAAGAGTTTTAACCGCTATTTTGAAGGTTTCATTCCCTTTCATTTTCATATAGCATCCCGCTTTTTCTTTGTCCAAATCATCATGAACACTCCCGCTTCCGCCGTTTGGAGTCATAAGCAAATCCGCATAATCTCCGTCACTTGCGGTATGAACATCTATGATGGCTTCATCTTTGTTTTCAGTTGATGTTATAACAGCAGCACCCGCTCCGTCACCAAAAAGTATGCATGTTCCTCTGTCGGTATAATCTGTTATGGCTGATAGTTTTTCTGCTCCGATGATAAGTGCATTTTTTTTCATCCCGCTTTCTATAAAAGCCTTTGCAATAGAAAGAACATATATAAACCCCGTGCATGCCGCACTTATATCAAAAGCCATAGCACCTTTTATACCAAGGTTTGAAGCTATTACGGATGCGGTTGATGGCATACAAAAATAATCAGGTGAGATAGTGGCACAAACCAAAAGGTCTATATCATCTGCTTTAAGTCCCGCTCTTTTTAATGCAACCTCTGCCGCTTTTGTTCCCATATCGCTTGTTTTTTCATCTTTTGCAGCTATTCTTCTGGTTTTGATTCCTGTTCTTTTTGTTATCCACTCATCTGAGGTATCTACCATCTTTTCAAGATCATGGTTGGTCAAAACACCACTTGGGACATAAGCTCCAATAGAGCGAAAAGCAGCATAAGGCATTTAGTTTTCCTTTGGAAGTAGTTCTAATCTTTGGACTATATGCTCATTTACACCGGTATCAACATATCTTATAGCCTGAAAAATTGCATTTTTTATAGCTTTTGGGTTGCTTTTACCGTGACTGACGATAACACATCCTTTTATACCTATAAGAGGTGCACCGCCTACTTCCGCATAATCTATCTCTTTTTTAAGAAGTTTAAAAACTTTTCTCATCAAAAGTGCACCTGTTATAGCAATCGGTGATCTTTTTATATAGTCTTTTATAAGGTATGAAACGGTAGAAGCGACACCTTCACTTGATTTTAAAACAAGGTTTCCTACAAAACCGTCACATGTTATAACATCGCAACTGCCGTTAAATATATCTCCGCCTTCTACATTTCCAATAAATCCAGGATAATCTTTTAGAAGTTTAAATGCAGATTTTGTAACTTCGTTTCCTTTTGAGTCCTCTTCACCGTTTGCAAGCAAACCGATTTTAGGCTCTTTTATCTTTAACATATCTTCTGCATAACATCCGCCCATAACGGCAAACTGTGCAAGATGCTCCGGTTTTGAGTCAACATTTGCACCTACATCAAGCAAAACCGATCTTCTGTTTTCTTTTGTAGGCATGAGGGTAACAAGTGCCGGACGAAGAACACCTTTTAGTCTTCCAAGTCTGAGTGTAGCCAAAGTCATAGTAGCCCCACTGTGACCGGCAGAAACGACTCCGTCTGCTTCACCGTTTTTAACCAGCTCTATCGCTTTGTAGATTGTGCTTTCTTTTCTTTTGATGGCATCTGTAGCCGCATCTTCCATAGAGATTACATCATCAGCTTCTACAATAGAAATCTTATCTCTGTAACTGGAAGGTAACAGAGGTAAAATTTCTTCTTTTTTACCTACAAGTATAGGTATAAACTTTTCTTTTTTTAAAGCTTTTAACATCCCCTCTATGATAGGTTTGGGACCAAAGTCCCCACCCATGGCATCTATAGCGATTTTTACCATTAACTACTTATACTCACCGGTTGTAGGGTTGATTCTGTGAGGCATTTTGTATGTGCCGTCTTTATCTTTTACAGGTCTAGCAAGTTTTATTTTGTAGTGAGTTCTTCTTTTTGCCGCTCTTGTATGCGATACTCTTCTCTTAGGTACTGCCATTGTTTTTCCTTTGTTTAAATTTCATATTCAAAATCTGAATCGACACACTCCATACAGTAGTTGTAACCGTCTTTTATTAGTTGTTCTTCAGATCTTATAAAATCATCAAGGTTGAATTTGCCGTCAAATGCCTCTACGACATCTATATAACTGCTGTCTTTGTCTTGCAACATACCGTCACTTACAAACAAATCCAACTCTTCATCTACATCTTTTGTAAACTCTTTGCCGCACCTGTCACAGGTGCAGTTTACAAAACCGGATAATTTTGCTTCAAGTTTTAAAAGTTTACCACTATCAAACTGTAAAAAACCTTTGATTTTAAGATTATCAAGGTTTTTTTCAAAAAGAAGAGGTGTTTTTCCAACCTTTCTTAAAACTATCTCCATATTTTTTTAAGAGATCTCTCTTTGTGAAAAGAAAAATGCTATCTCTTTTTTTGCATTTTCCAAAGAATCACTACCGTGAACGGCATTTGCATCTATATTTTCGGCAAAATCCGCTCTTATAGTTCCAGGCTCTGCCTCTTTTGGGTTTGTAGCTCCCATTAGCTCTCTGTTTTTGGCAACGGCATTTTCACCTTCCAAAACAGACACAACAACAGGTCCACTTATCATAAAATCAACCAAATCATTAAAGAAAGGTCTTTCTTTATGAACCGCATAAAACTCCTGTGCATCTTTTCTTGAAAGCTGAACTTTTTTCATAGCCGCTATTCTAAGACCGTTGCTTTCAAATCTGTCCAAGATTTTACCTATAACACCTTTGGCAACGGCATCAGGCTTTATGATTGATAGTGTTTGCTCCATCAAATCTCCTATAAAAATAAAAAATGGATGAAATTATACCAAAAAAAAGCAGGATTTTGTATTAAATCAAAAAAAATGTAAGAATTTTATAAGTAAAGTGAGTGATAAAGGGATAAAAATCCCTTTATGTTTTACTCTACTACCGGTTCGTGATTTTTTCTTTGGTCTTCAGTTATCTCATCTCTATGAGAAGGAGATTCTTTAACTTCATCCCAAACTATACAACCTTCAGTAGGACATGCAGTAGCACAAGCAGGCTCGTCATGATACCCTACACACTCTACACATTTGTCAGGATAAACATAATATATCTCTTCCCCAGTTGGGTTATCATCCTCATCAACTATAGCTTCAACAGGACACTCGTCTATACAAGCACCGCAGTTTATACAAGTATCAGTTATTAATACTGCCATTTTTATCTCCTTGTTTATTTGTTTACAAGAAACTATATCTAAACAATTTTAATTTAAGCTAAAAAGCTATTTTATCAAACGAAAAAAGTAACTTTTTGTAACATTACTTGATACCAAGATATGATTTGATATCTTCTACTTTATTTGTTTTTTCCCATGTAAAGTCATCATCTTCTCTACCAAAATGCCCGTAAGTAGCTGTTTTTTGATATATAGGCCTTAAAAGATCAAGAGATTCGATGATACCTTTTGGTGAAAGATCAAAAACCTCTTTTACACACTCTTCAAGTTTTGATTCATCAACTTTTGATGTGCCGTGTGTATTTACCATAACAGATACAGGCTTAGTAACACCTATGGCATAAGCCACTTGTATAGTAGCCCTGTCACAAACTCCGCTGGCAACTAAATTTTTGGCAACCCATCTGGCTGCATATGCGGCACTTCTGTCAACCTTGGTAGGATCTTTTCCGCTGAATGCACCACCTCCGTGAGGACAACTTCCACCATATGTATCTACTATGATTTTTCTTCCTGTTAGTCCGGCATCACCTTGAGGTCCACCTATAACAAATTTACCGGTAGGGTTTATATGAAAAACGGTTTTGTCTGTAAGCATATCCTGAGGTATGACTTTTTTAACAACTTCGCTGATGATATCTTCTTTTATCATATCCTGCGATACTTCAGGAGAATGTTGGGTTGACACCACTACAGTCTCAACAGATACCGGTTTGTCGTCAACATATCTGACTGATATTTGTGCCTTTCCGTCAGGTCTAAGGTAAGGAACAATTCCTTCTTTTCTTACAAAGGCAAGCCTTTGTGTAAGTTTGTGTGCCAAATATATAGGAAGCGGCATAAGAACATCTGTTTCTCTGCATGCATACCCAAACATAAGCCCCTGGTCACCGGCACCTATATCTCCGCCTGCCTGGTCAACTCCCTGATTTATATCCGGAGACTGCTCACCTATACCGTTTAATACCGCCGCACTTCTGTAGTCAAATCCGTATGTGGCATCTGTATAGCCAATGTTTTTTACAACCTCTCTTGCTATATCCTGCATCGGTGCATATGTAGTTGTTTTGAGCTCTCCGGCTATAACACAAAAACCGTTTGAAACCAAAGTTTCACATGCTACTCTCGCATTTTTGTCTCTGGCTATTATATAATCAAGTATAGCATCGCTTATCTGGTCTGCCATCTTGTCGGGATGACCTTCCGTAACCGATTCTGAGGTAAATATATACTCTTTTGCCATAATTTTACCCTTAAAACTTTTTTGAAAGTATATCGAACTTTGTAAACTATTAGAAAAAGTTAATCCTATTGTGGTAAAATTCTTACACAAATAAAATTTTACACAAAAAGGATTGTCTATGTTAGTAACAAAAAAAGCTCCTGATTTTACGGCAACTGCTGTTTTGGCAGACGGAAGTATAGTTGAAGATTTCAACCTTTACAAAAACTTTGGAGAAAAAGGAACTGTTTTATTTTTCTATCCGCTTGATTTTACATTCGTATGTCCGTCTGAAATTATTGCATTTTCACACAGAATCAACGAGTTTAAAGAAAGAGGTGTAAATGTTATAGGTGTTTCTGTAGACAGCCAGTTCTCTCACTATGCATGGAGAGAAACTCCTGTTGAAAAAGGTGGTATAGGAAGAATCGAATACCCTCTTGTAGCAGACCTTACAAAACAAATATCTGCTGATTATGATGTATTGCTTGATGGTGGTGTAGCACTTAGAGGTAGCTTCCTTATAGATACAGACGGAACTATAAGACATGCTGTTATAAACGACTTGCCGCTTGGTAGAAACATAGATGAAATGCTAAGAATGATAGATGCTATGCATTTTACAAACGAGTATGGTGAAGTTTGTCCTGCTAACTGGGAAAAAGGAAAAGAAGGTATGAAGCCTACTGCTGAAGGTGTCGCAGAGTATCTTGCAAAACACGAATCTGAACTATAATCTAGCCTTTTTTATAAAAGTATACGGCTTTTTGCCGTATATTCTGCATATCTCCCCGTAACAAAACTTCTTAAAACAATAACTTTTTGATATAATACAAAAACTTTTTTTAAACAAGAGCTAAAATATGGAAAAACTCCTCGTTATAGAAGACAATAAATCTTTGGCAAAACTTCTTTCAAAAATTATCTCAGGCGACACAAATTTTGAAGTTGACACAGCCTACACCATGAAAGAAGCCAAACTTTTTTTAAAAAGGTTTGAGTATTTTTTAGTTTTGAGTGATTTAAATCTGCCTGATGCACCAAACGGTGAAATCGTAGACTATCTTATAGAAAAACAACAAAAAGTTATAGTATTAAGCGGAAATGACGACAAACAGTTTAGAGACAACCTGTTACAAAAAAACATCATAGACTATATCAACAAAGACAATGCCCAAAATGTAAGATATCTGGTGGATTTTATAAACAGACTCCAAAAAAACCAAAATCACAAAGTTTTGATTGTAGATGATTCAAGAGTTGACAGAGAAGTTTTAAAAAAGTTTTTAAAAAATATGTTTTTTGATGTAACAACCGTAGCCCACGGTGAAGAAGCCATAAATATCATAAATGATGTCGGAGGATATTCTCTGGTTGTAACAGACTACAATATGCCTGTAATGAATGGGCTGGAACTGACACTGGAGATAAGAAAACACCACAAAAAAGAAAATCTCGCCGTTATCGTGATTTCAGGAGAATCACAAAGTGATGTGATAGCACACCTGTTAAAAGCAGGAGCAAACGACTATATAAAAAAGCCTTACTCCAAAGAAGAGTTTACGGTAAGGGTAAACAATACAATTGAGCTTTTGGACAAGATAGAACTTATAACAAACAGTGCAAACAGAGATTTTCTAACCGGACTTTACAACAGAAGATACTTTTTCAGTCATATAGACGAACTTATACAAAAAAGTCATGAAGGGTTTGATAAACTCTATATAGCTATGATAAGTATAGACAATTTCAAGTCTGTAAACGACACTTACGGTCATGAAACCGGCGATAAAGTTATAGTAAAAGTAGCAGATATTTTAAGAAGCAATACAAACTCGGATGATTTGGTAAGCAGATTTGGCGGTGAAGAGTTCTGCATAGCCGTTTTGTGTGAAAATCATGAGATAGCTTACAATATATTTGAAAGGATACGAAGCTCGGTTGAGAAAACATCCATAGAAATCAGTTCAACAAAAGTTGTAAATTTTTCTGTTTCTATAGGTGTGGAAGAGTTTCATGAAAACATAGAAGAAACCATAAACGAATCAGACATAAAGCTGTATCAGGCCAAACAAAACGGCAAAAACCAAATCGTATTTTGATGCAAAGGAGATAGTAATGAGATTTTTATTGCTTACACTGTTTTTTATAAATATTTTTGCAAATGAAATGGTAATATACCAAAACAATGTAGCACAGTATACAGCCACAGTCAAAAAGAAAAAAGCTTCGAACAGATTTGTGCTTTATGAAATCCCAAACGATACTGTTGTAAACTCTTTCAGGGTGTATGACAACAAAATTCTGGAGTATAGCTTCAGAGACAAAAAAGAGTTTAACATATATGATTTCAAAAGAAGTTTTGTAGGAAAAGATATAATATACAAAAACAAAAAAGTCAAAATGATAGAATTCAGTGTAGCAAACAGGATTCTTATAAAAGACGCAGACAAATATTATTTTGTAAAACTTGATGATGTGACTTTTACAAATTACAGCTACAAAAAACATCTGCCAAGCAGAATAACTCTGAAACTTGAAGATGCAACAGACACACTAAAATACAGTTATCTCGTAAACAACATAGGATACAAGACATTTTATACAATCGACTTAAATTCAAACAGTGTTGAGGGTTTTGTAAAGATACACAACTTAACAAATAAAAGTTATAAAATCTCAAAACTTCATTTGGTATTGGGAGATATAAACTACAATAAACCAGGCAGAAACTATCCTGTAATGTATAAAGCTATAGCAAAAGATGTTCAAGCAAAACATGTCAAAGAAACAAACTATGCTTCATACAAACTATATACCATCAACAAAAACATAGTTATACATCCAAGGTCAAAAACTTTTGTAAATATAATCACTCAAACATCCAAAATAACATCAAGCTATAAAGTCTCTCTTCCAAATCCAAAATACAGATATCATGATACGGAAAAAAATTTTAACAGATACATATCTTTTAAAACATCTAAAGAGTTTATAAAAGGAAAAGCAAGAGTCTATAAAGACGATATATTTATAGGCGAGGCATATATAAAAAACACACCCAAAAACACAATACTGTCTTTAAATATACAAAAAGATTTTGCACTTAGTGTAAAAGAAGATGTATTAAAAAAAGAGAGAAATCCAAACGACTTTTCTAAGTTTGATATAATTATAAAATACACAGTTACAAACAAAAGCAACTTTAAAAAAGATGCAAAGATATACATACCTTTTGAGATAAACAAGTATCAGTCTGTAAGAACAAGCCAAAAATATAAGTATAAAAACCAGCATATCATAATCCCGCTTACACTTAAACCTAATTCGACAAAAACTTTCACCATGCAATACAAAGGAAGATAATTTGCCGAAATATATACTGCTTGATACAGAAACAACGGGTTTTGATGAAAAAGACAGAATCATACAGCTTGGGTATATGGTGCTTGATGGGAGAAATGTAGAAGTTGTAAATGAATTTTGCCAAAGCGACACACCGATTTCTATAGGTGCTATGGAGACTCACAACATAACTCCGGAAATGATACAAAACAAACCAAAATGTGTAGAGTTGGAAGGGTTTAAAAAACTGCTTAAGTTAAATGTGCCTGAAAATTATTTGATTATCCACAATGCAAAATTTGACCTACAGATGCTGCAAAAAGAGGGATTTGAAAATCGTATGCAACTTATAGACACCCTCAAAGTAGCAAGACATTTACTCCCGGATGAAGAAGCCCACAGACTCCAATACTTCAGATATAAACTAAAACTATATCAAAAAGAAGCAGACGAAGCCAAAAAACTTGGTATAGAAGTAAAAGCCCACGATGCCATCGGTGATGTTTTGGTTTTAAAACTTTTACTTACAGAACTTAGAAAACTCATTTTACAAAATTTTCCAAACGAAGACAGTGTAAAAAAAATGGTAGAACTTACAAACACACCTGTTTTTATACCTAAAATGAAGATGGGCAAATACAGAGGTGAACTGCTTGTTGATATAGCAAAAAAAGACAAAAACTACCTTGAATGGGCATTAAACAATATGGACAAACTTGACGAAGATGCAAGATACTCTATAAAAAAAGTTTTGGATGAGTCTACTTAACAGCTAAAAATGTGGCAAAATTTACCCATCTAAAAATTACTTCACACTCTTTAAACCCGGCTTTTTTTATCATAGCTATATTTTCATCTTGAGTATATGGAACCAGCACATTTTCAAGTGCTTCTCTCTTTTGAGCTATCTCATACTCACTATAACCGTTTGCTTTTTTAAACTCAAAATAAAGATCTATAAGCTCTTTGTTTAGTTTTTTGTCACTTGTTATAAGTTTTTCACTGAAAATAAAAACGCCGCCTTCATTTAAAGAGTCATAAATCTTTTTAACAAGCTCCTCTCTGTGAAGTGGTCTTATAAATTGTAAAGTGTAGTTACTTATAAAAACATCTGCTTTTTTATAATCGTAAGTTATTATATCTGCAAACTCTAACTTTATATCGGCATTTAAAGCACTCGCTTTTTTTCTAGCTTGTTCTATCATGGCAGATGAATTGTCAAGCCCTATAAGATTTGCTTTAAAAGGAAGTTTTTTTGCTATGTTTATAAGCGTAGTGGCGGTTGAGCTTCCAAGATCATAAAGATATGAGTTTTCTTTTAGATATTTTATAGCAAAATGTGTAGTTAATTTTTGAGCTTCAGAGTAAAAAGGAACACTACGGCTTAACATATCGTCAAATACCGCAGCAACCTCCTCATCAAATTCAAACTGTTTGTTTATGGGTTTGGAAAAAACTTTGTCCATCTAGTTTTTATTTACGGCATTTAAGTCTTCAAAAGCCTGTTTAACTCTGTCTCTCATAGACTCCTGTCCGGCTCTTAGCCATTTTCTAGGGTCATAATATTTTTTATTTGGTTTATCTTCACCTTCAGGGTTTCCTATCTGAGCTTGCATATAGTCATGATATTTTTCATAGTAAGCTTTTACACCGCTCCAAGTAGCCCACTGAGTATCCGTATCTATATTCATCTTAATAACACCGTAGCTTATAGCTTCTCTTATCTCATCCAAGCTTGAGCCGCTTCCTCCGTGAAATACAAAATTAACAGGTTTTTTAGATGTATTTAGTTTGTCTTCTATATATTTTTGAGAGTTATCGAGGATTTTTGGGGTAAGCACAACATTACCGGGTTTATAAACACCGTGAACATTACCAAATGATGCTGCTATAGTAAAGTTTGGTGAAATAGAGCTTAACTC
>WFOM01000176.1 GCA_015488075.1 Helicobacteraceae bacterium
AGCGTCAGATGTGTATAAGAGACAGCAGTAAATACTCAAACGTATTGTATCTTGAACAAACAAAAAATAGCTACAAGGTTATAAATAATACCTCTATAGAAAACGAAAAGTTAAAAGAGTTTCTAAAAGACAAATCCCCATATTATATAGTCGTATATCTTGATGAAATTTTAGATGAAATCATAACCACTCCTTCGGTTATAAAAACACACAATGCCCTATATGGCTATGTTTTGAAAAAATTCGGCTCAACTCTGCCGACAAAAGACATACTTTTAAACTATCAAAAAATATCCCAGGACAGTGAAAACAAAACAATCACCTACAAAATAGATGCCATTAACCAAAAAGAGTATCTTAAATATATGCAGCTTATACCAAGCTGGGAAGATATAAAAAGTGCCACTATAGAAAAGTTTGCTTTTTTTGCCATTGTCAGACAATGTTTCCAACCCAAAAAAAATGAAGGATATTTTGCCGTATATACCTATGCAAACACATTAACGGCACTTGCTATAGATGATAACGGAAAAATAGTCTTTGACAGACTAAGCAATGTATACAAAGATGACACCACAAGTGTAAACATAAACCTTACAAACGAGATATCTCAAACTGTTTCATATGTAAAACAGCAATACAAAAATATAAATTTCAATACCATTATACTAGCCGGTTCACTTTCACTTGATGATGAAGCAAGCCAACATCTTCACTTTATAACAAACATAAATATAGCAGTAATTTATCCAAACAGTTTTATAGAAGGTTTTGAAGCAGAAGAAGCCCAGGAGCACATAATGGCTCTTGGTTCTTTGTTTGTGGAAAAAAGGTTTGTCTTTTTACCAAATATAGTCAAAAATTTAAAACAATACAAACTGGCACAAAATTCACTTTTGGCCGTATCTGTAATATTTTTGATATACTTTTTGTCTATATGCACAAACAGTTTTATAAATTATTTTGATGAACTTGACCGTTACGAAAATATAAAAAAAAGACTTCTTCATCTAATAAAAACAACAGATACATACACATACGATGAACTTAAAAAAAGCTATATACATTTAAAGATTGCAGAAAAATACCTGAAAAACTCTCCCGTGGATCTTTTTTTAGAATTAAAACCGCTTTTAGAGTTGCAAAAACCTTCCGTATTTAGTTATGATGACAGTGAAGCAAAAGAGCCTATAATTTCGATAACTTTTGAAAAAAAATTTGAGAAACTAAACGATTTATACAATTTTGAGAAGAGATTTAGTGATATTTTTGAAGAAATAAACAAAAATAAACGATATACTATAACCAAAAAAACAGATTATACTAAACTAAACTTTATGGTTGAAATATCAACCGAAAAAGAAACAAAACTACAACAGCCAGCAAGAAGAATAGAATGAAAAAGATAATATTGATAACATTTGTTTTTACTTTTGCGGTTTTGATAAACGGTCTGTCAAAATGGCTTGACGATGAAACCGAAAAAATAAAAATGATAAACTCTAGACATCAAAAAGAGATAAAAAAGTTAAAAAAAATAAATAAAATAAACCAGTGGCTTACGAAAAAGGTTCAGCCTTTTATAGATTCACTGCCAAGAAATGAAAAATTATCAAATCAGGCTTTGATAAGTTTTTTTGACAACAATATGAAAAAATACAACTTTAAAGTTGAAAAATATCTTTATAAAGAAAAAGGAACACAAAACCTTGATATAGCATTTAACATACAAAGAGACAAAAAACAGCTTTTAGAAAGTTTTATGGCTTTGAAATTTGAAAAAGGATACAAACATTTCAATCTTCTAAAAATACGACAAAAAAATGTTGAAGGTGTTTTAAAGCTTGTTCAGCCTATAAACACAGACCTTGATATAAAAGATTTTGAAGAAAATCACTCAGACATACCTCCTGCTCCGGGAGAAGAGATAAAATGATACATCTTAACAACAAACAGATTTTCTTTTTACTTATACCCCTTGTTATAACATTTATCGTATATAACTTTGACATGGAGATAGTAAAAAATGTAAAATATTTTTTCCCAAAATATCAAGAATATAACAATCCGGTTTTGGACAAAAAAGCCGATATTTACCTAAAAATCGACAAAAACAAACTCTCATACAAAAATATAGAAGAAAAACTCAAAACCAGACCAAAATATACAAAATGGATAAGTGACAATATACTCTATAACAGTCTAAGTGTAAAAACGACAAAAAAATCGTATAAAAAAAACACTAAACTTCATCTGCAAGCTGTATTTTATGATAGACAAATAGCTATAATAAACGACAAACCTTACAAAATAAATTCTAAAGTTTATAATGGTAAACTTATAAAGATAGAAAAAACAAAAGTGTTAATCAAATACAAAAGGGAAACAAAATGGCTAAAATTGTTTTAATACTAATAATATCAATATTTTTGGGATGTTCATCAAACGAAACCCCAAAACCCTCAAAAAAAACAACAAAAACAACACCTTTTGATGCAAATAATACGGCAAAAAATTCTATAGAAAGTTTTAAAAAACAACAATCGGAAAAAATCAAAAACGAAGTCCCAAAACTGATTTTACCTCCGGCATACAAAACCATTTCGATATTTGATACAAAGCATATGAACATATCTGCAAAAAACTTAAATCTCACCACACTTTTACACAACATTGCCCAAACAACAGGTCTGAATCTCATAATAGACAGCGATGTTCCATCAGATACAAAGATAACTCTCTCGCTTAACAATGCAAGTATAAAAGATATTTTAGACATCATTATGGATATATCGGGTTGCTATTATACCGTTGAGAACAATATACTTCATGTCAAATATTTTATAAGAAAAAGTTTTACAATGCCTTATATCCACAGTGATTCATCTTTTTCAACAGAACTTGGAGGAGATATATTTAACTCTGCTCAAAGTGGAGGCGGCAGTTCTTCGGGTAGTGGTGGAAGTTCCGGTGAAGAAGGTTTAAAAGGCAGTTTTAAGCTTAAATTTGACAATGAAAAAAGCCAGATTTTTGCACAGATTGAAAAAAACATACAAAAACTGCTCAGCAAAGACGGAACATACACACTAAACAAATTTAGCGGTATCTTGGAAGTATATGACAGATACAAAAATGTAAAAAACATAGAAAAATTTATAAAACATGTAAAAGAGATTATGAACAGACAAGTCCTAATAGAAGCAAAAATACTTGAAGTTGTATTGAACAAATCTCATGCTTTGGGTGTAAACTGGGAGAGTGTATCAAACTCTCTTATAAGAAACGGAGACAAACTGGTGCTTCAACAAGGACTTGCACTTACAGGAACGGTGGCCGGAACCATAACCTATACATCACAAAACTTTAATGCTGTTATAAATGCACTTGATACCGCCGGAGATGTAGATACACTCTCAAATCCGAGGATAAAAGTTCTAAACGGACAATCTGCCATAATCTCAAACGGCCAGTTGGTTCCTTTTTGGGAGAAAGAGGTTCAAACACTCCAGGGAACAGGTGGTTCAGCCAGCAACACCCAGGTAACATATAACAGAAGAGATGTATTAAACGGACTCTCTCTTGGTGTAACACCTACAATAATGGCTGACGGAACAATAATGTTAAACATAATCCCTATAACATCAAGTATACAGACAGTTGTAAAACATTACGATGAAAACGGTAAAGTGGTTGCTTCAGGACCTATAATGGATATAAAAGAAGCCGCTACTGTTATAAAAGCAAGAGACAATGACCTTGTTCTTATAGGAGGACTTATAAACAATACAAAAAAACTTACCGAAAAATCCGTCCCTTATCTAAGTAAAATCCCTATAATAGGTCCTGCATTTAAATACAAAGAAGAAAAATATGAAAAAAGAGAGCTTGTGATACTTATAAGACTGAGGATAATCAAATGAGATTTTTTATATATTTAGTCTTTATATATGCCGTTGTATCGGCAAATCAAAATAACACTCAAATGGTTTCGTTTAAACCAAAACAACATAAAATACCGCTTTCATACAAAGAGATTAAACTCTATACCATACAACTTTTATCTGCAAATAAGGACAAACTTGACTATGTAAAAAACATAAAAAACCAACTTCCCAAAAATCTAAAAAAAGATACACATATAT
>WFOM01000177.1 GCA_015488075.1 Helicobacteraceae bacterium
ACCTGAGGGTATATTTAGCAAGATAGGGCTTGTTGCGGCACTGACATTTATAGGTCTTTGGATAGCTCTGCCGTTTATAACGAAAAAAGAAAAAGAGTTATAAGGAGTAGATGATGAGAGAATTTAAGATATTGGCTATAGTTGTGGCATTTACCCTTATAACCTACTATTTGGTAGAGCCTTATGCACATTCGCAAATGCACAAACACACAGAGTTTAACAACTTCGTATATGACGGCAAAGATGATATAAAAGAGGTTGAAGAGAAGATAGCAAAACTTGAAAAAGACAAAGCTAAAGCCGAAGATTTGTTAAAAAAAGCAAAAGATAACAAAGAAAAAGATGTTGCAAATGCCATTATAAAGCAAGCAGATATAGATTTGGCAAAAGCAAAAGATTTGTTAAAAAGAAAAAAAGAGTTTTGGGTTGAAGTTGACAAGATTGACAAGTTAAAAGGTAATGTGTCTGCCGGAGAAAACCTATTTTCAATGTGTCAGGGATGCCACTTTGAAGGTGCTTCAAATATGGGTGGAGTAACACCTCCAAGTCTGGAGCATGCCGGCAGTCTATACGATAAAAGATATCTTATAGCACTTATAAAAAATCCGTCTATGGCATCAAATGTAGATCACAAATTCAAAGACCCGTCAATGCATCCTATGGGACCTGTTATGGGTATGATAACAGATGATCAAAGTGTAGCGGATATTGTAGCATATCTAAAAGCCAAAAAAGTCGGAAAACTTACACCCAAAACAGCTTATGTAGAGGCATGTGGCAGATGTCATGCAGACAGATATATGAAATGGACTCAGATAGGTTTTGTTCCACAAACAAAAGAAAATATAAAAACGGGACAGGATATAGAGGCTTTGAAATTTAAACAAAAAGTTGCAGAAGAACAGGCACTTTTGGCAGATTATCTTGGAAAACTTCCGCCTGACTTGTCTATAATCATTAGAGCAAGAAGCGAACATTTCCTAAAAACATTTGTAGAAAATCCTCAGAGTCAACTTCCCGGAACTGCCATGCCAAGAGTCGGTCTTACAAATGAAAGTTATGAGAAAGTTTTGGAGTTTTTGGCTGACAGCGGTGACTATAAAAGGCATGAAAGAGAAGCACTCGGCTACAAAGTGCTGATCTTTTTGGTAATTATGGCTGTAGTTGCATATCTTTGGAAAAGAGAAGTATGGAGAGAGCTTCATTAGTTTGAAAATAAAAGCACCTTTTTAGGTGTTTTTATATAGACTTCCTTTATGAAATCGTTTAGAAAACTGCAAAAAGAAGCAAAGAAAAAACAGCAAAAGAGAAAAAAACAGTATATAAAGTTTGCACCTTATTCCACTCGCATAAAAGCTTTTGTTACAGACCTTTTTATGATTTATACTCCCATACTCTATTTTATGACATATATTGTTATGGGAAACAAAGAGAAATTTGTCCACTCCGATTTTGCTCCGCTTGTTGCCGTTTTACTGTATGGGGTTATATATGCTTTGTTTTTGGCAAAAGCAGGTCAGACTCCGGGGAAAAAGGCTTATGGTATAAAAGTTGTGGACGAGAAAACAAAACAAAACATTTCTTTTTTCAGAGCATTTTTAAGATTTGTTGCTTTTTTGTTTGGTGCTACTATCCTTATAGGTCTAATCCTGCCTTTTTATAACAGAGAAAAAAAAGCTTTACACGATATAATTGCAAAAACTGTAGAAGTAGAAGTCGAGGAATAGATGCTAAAAGATAGTTTTGACAGAGTTATAGACTATATAAGAGTTTCAGTCACTGAAAGATGCAACTTCAGATGCCAGTATTGTATGCCGGAAAAACCATTTGAATGGGTGCCAAAAGAAAATCTCTTAACATTTGAAGAGCTTTTTGAGTTTTTAAAAATAGCAATAGACGAGGGTGTAAAAAAGATAAGGATTACCGGCGGAGAGCCGCTTTTAAGAGAAGATCTGGACAAATTTATAAAGATGATTTACGACTATAAAAGCGATATAGATTTGGCTATGACAACAAACGGCTATCTCTTAAAAGGTGTGGCAAGAAAGCTAAAAGATGCAGGTCTTAAAAGACTAAATGTCAGTATAGACACACTAAAACCTGATGTTGCAAAAAAGATAGCACAAAAAGATGTTTTGAAAAATGTTTTGGACGGAGTTGAAGAAGCTTTAAAAGTGGGGCTGAAAGTAAAAGCAAACATGGTGCCTCTTAGAGGCATAAACGATGGCGAGATTATCGATGTGCTTGAGTATTGTAAAAAAAGAGATATAACCGTCAGATTTATAGAGTATATGGAAAACATTCATGCAAGCAAAGATTTAAAAGGGCTTAAATCAAAAGAGGTGCTGGATATTCTTTCAAAACATTACAGCTTCAAAGATGAAGGGTTTGACGGAAGTAGTCCAAGCCACTATTATGTAATGGATGATGGATACAGATTTGGGATTATAGAGCCTTATGAAGATGATTTTTGCCAGAAATGCAACCGCATAAGGCTTACGGCCGAGGGTTATCTTATACCTTGTTTGTATTTTGATGAAGCTATGAGTATAGCTGATGCCGTAAAAAGAGGCGACATAAAAACCGCGGCACTTGTTTTAAAAGAGGTTATAAAAAACAAACCTGAAAAAAACAGATGGGGCGGAGAAGATGATGAAGCATCCAACAGAGCATTTTATGAGACAGGTGGATGATATATTTAGTTGAACATTTTTACTCAATTCAGGGAGAGGGAAAGTATACC
Organism: Helicobacteraceae bacterium; assembly: GCA_015488075.1. Classification (GTDB taxonomy): domain Bacteria; phylum Campylobacterota; class Campylobacteria; order Campylobacterales; family Sulfurimonadaceae; genus S012-15. The sequence continues at coordinate 2,744 of WFOM01000177.1, forward strand.
GGAACACCAAGTGTTTTTTTCAGATTTGGCGGATGCAACCTCAAGTGTGAGGGGTTTGGATGTGTAGAGGAGTTTGATGGAAAGAGGATTGTAGGGTGTGATACCGTTTATGCGGTAGACAAAGCTTTTTTGAAAAACTGGACAGAGATAAAAAAAGCAGATGAACTTATACATATCCTAAAAAGTTACAATCTTGATTTTGATGTGGATGTTGTTTTTACCGGCGGTGAGCCTCTTTTGTATGCAAATGATGAGATTTGTACAGAGTTTTTAGAGTATCTTTATATAAACAACCACAGGGTAACATTTGAAACAAATGCAACCGTAAAGGTTGATTTTGAAAAAAACAAACTATATAAAAATTTTATTTATGCTTTAAGTGTAAAACTGGCAAACTCACATGAAAGTTATACAAAAAGAATAAAGCCTGATGTCATAGCATCTATTGCCGAAAACGGAAAAGAGGCTTTTTTCAAATTCAGTATAGACAAAGATTCGATCTCTATAGAGCTTGATGACGAGATAGATGAGATAGTTTCGTATGCACCAAACCTTGATGTGTATTGTATGCCTTTGGGCGGAAGCAAAAAAGAGGTGGAGGAAAACACTCCCGCTCTTATAGAGTATTGCAAGGAAAAGGGTTACAAGTTCAGCGACAGGCTTCACATAAGGGTTTGGGACAGCAACAAGGGAGTTTAGATGATTATCAGAAAACTTTTTAAATTTGAAGGAGCACATGTAGTTAGAGGATGTTCCACTTTTAAGTGTAGAAGCTCCATACACGGCCATTCATACAAGGTTGAGATAAAGCTCTCTTCAAACTATCTTGACAACGGTCAGATGGTGTATGATTTTGGACTGTTAAAACAAAATATAAAAGATTTGGTGGAGATGTTTGACCATGCCATCACACTTTGGAGCGGTGACAGCAAAACATATATAGAAGATATGAAAAAACACTCAGCAAGATGGATAGAACTTCCCGTAAGTCCAAGTGCGGAGCAGTATTCAAGAGTTATATACCTTTTGTGTGAGAGGCTTTTGGAACTTACAAATGTCAAAAACGGAGAAAAAGAGGTAAAGCTTCACAGTGTGGTTGTTCATGAAACTATAACAGGCTATGCGGAAGCATTTTATGAAGATGCCCACTCAAAACTTATGGGAGAGATAGATATAAACGATATCAAGATAAGCGATGCCGTAAAAGATGATTTTAAAGATAAAAATCTATGGGAGAAACTGCAAAACGGCACAAGGTTTGACAACCCTACTACCGTTTAGTATGATTTTCCAAGAGAGAAGTAAAGTGTCTGGTGATTTTTGTCGCTAAATCCGTAAGCTATATAAAAAGGCCCAAGCATAGTGTCTATGCCAAGATATATACTGCTTCCAAAAAGAGCATTTTTCAAAGAAGCATTGTCGATCTTTTTATACCATGCTTTTCCCATCTCCAAAGATGCCCCTACATAGGCTTCAGATGTTATCGATTTTAAAAACTTGTTTGACAACACGAGATATCTGTAGTTGAGTGATGCGAAGTATATATGATCCCCGGTTTGGTTGTATGTTGTTCTGCCTGAAATGTTAAAAAGCCCTCCAAGATTGTAAAAGGCTGAAATGTCTCCTGATTTTGCCAGGTCTTTATCATTGTATGTTGTTCCTATTTTTACCGTAGGGATAATAGTGGAGTTTCCAAAAGTATAAGCTCCGGAGATTTTGCCAAATACCTGAGAGTATTTTAAATCTGATTTTAGTATATCTACAACTTTGTAGTATTTCACAAAACCTTTATAACCATTTCTTGGGAAAAACGGATTGTCCATACTGTCGATGGCGGCTTTTGCATAGATATCAGAGAGTTTTTGTTTTTGTGTATATGTTGCATATATTGCATTGCTTCCGTTTGTCAGAAGAAAATCTACAGAGGGTTTTACCTGTTTTAGATTTATACCGCTTTCAAGGCGGATTATTTTTTTGATATTTATACCTACTGTTGCCTGAAATCCTATATCATCGCTTGTTATGGGAAGAGTGTTGTCGTTTTCGGTTTTTTGGACACCGTCAATAAATCCTGGAGATACATAGTATTTGATCCTGTCTATATAGGCATTTGCTCTGAAAAAATAGTTTCTGTGTATATCCAGAGGTTGATAAAACTCCTCTTTAAACATTTTTACTCTTCCAAACTCAACTCTTGTTCTAAGTTCTCCTCCAAATGAATTTAAATTGTATTTGTTGTATTCGAGTCTGATTTGATAGTCGTTGTGACCGTTTAAATCACCCTCAAGTGCTATGCCGCCTCTTATATTGCCATGAGCATGCCAGCTTGGTTTTGTTTTGATAACCAAAATATTTTTTCCGTTTTGCCTGATGATGTCAAAATCAACATCTGAAAAATACATAAGATAGTAAATCTCATTCAAATCTTTTTGAAGTTTTTTAAAATCAAGCTGTTTGCCTATAGGCTGTGTTATGAAGCTTCTTATGATTTTGTCTGAAACAAATGTGTTGTTTTCTATTTTGATTTCGTCTATTACCGGTATATTTGCATCAGGTTTGTATCTGTGCTTTTGCCGATAATGTTTAAACTCTTTTTTCGAAACAGCCAAAAAAGATATTTTGTTTTTTGCTTCTTTTGCCGCATTGTAGCCTATCTGTATAATCTGAGGATATTTATCGGCATCCAAAAAACTG
>WFOM01000178.1 GCA_015488075.1 Helicobacteraceae bacterium
AAAGTGAAGATACACTTGCATAAAGAGCAAACAGCTTTATAGAAGATATATAAAGCTGAATTGCTTGAAGATTAAAGTAAGTTTTTTTGCCAAAACCTTTGGGAATTATCAAACAAAACCTTTATACATTAAACCTGAAATGGATTACATCACCGTCTTGAACGATGTAGTCTTTACCCTCAAGTCTCATTTTTCCGGCTTCTTTTGCACCTGCTTCACCGCCACAAGCTATAAAATCTTCATAACTTATAACTTCGGCTCTGATGAAACCTTTTTCAAAGTCGTTATGGATAACCGCTGCAGCTTTTGGAGCAGGGGTGTTTTGTTTTATAGTCCAGCTTCTAACCTCTTTTACACCTGCTGTAAAGTAGTTCATAAGTCCAAGTTTTTCAAAACCTTTTCTTATGATCTGATCAAGTCCGCTCTCTTTAACTCCAAGTTCATTTAAAAACTCTTTTACTTCCTCTTCGTCAAGCCCTACCAGTTCTTCTTCAACCTTGGCACAAAGTTTTATAAGCTCGCAGTTGTTTTTTTGTGCATGTTCCCTTAAAGCTTTTACATACTCGTTGTCTTCAATCAGTCCTTCCTCATCAACATTTGCACCATACATTATCTCTTTTGCTGTAAGCAGTCTAAGGTCTTTGTTGAGTTCTGTAAACTCATCGCTATTTTTTTTAGGATAAGTTCTTGCCAAATTTCCTTCAGCCAGATATTCGCTTAATTCGTTTGCCATATCAAGAAGTGGCTGTGCTTTTTTGTCTGCTTTTACCTGCTTTTTAAGTCTTTCTATCTTTTTTTGAAGGCTTTCTATATCTGCTAGTATCAACTCTCCTTCTATGATCTCAACATCTCTTAAAGGGTCTATACTTCCTTCGTTATGCACTATATTTTCATCCTCAAAACATCTTACAATTTGTAAGATTACTTCTGTCTCTCGTATATTTGCTAAAAATTTATTGCCTAATCCTTCGCCTTTACTTGCACCTTTGACAAGTCCGGCAATGTCAACAAATTCTATAACAGAGTGTTGAATCCTCTCAGGATTAACAATTTTTGCCAGTTCATCAAGTCTGTGATCCGGAACGGGAACTACGGCTTTGTTTGGCTCTATAGTGCAAAACGGATAGTTTGCGGCTTCAGCATTTTGAGCTTTTGTAAGAGCATTGAAAGTTGTTGATTTACCTACATTTGGAAGACCTACGAGTCCTATTGATAATCCCATGACATACCTTGAATTTTTTGGCGAATTATATCAAAAAAACGGCAAAAAGCCGTTTTTTATCTAAGCTCTTCTCTAATTTCTTTGACAGCTTCAACCATATTTTTAAGGCTTGGTTTTACCTCATCCCATTTTCTGGTTTTAAGTCCACAGTCTGGATTTATCCACAACTGCTCTTTTGGTAAAACCTCAAGAAGTGCTTTGATTTGCTCTTTTATCTCATCTTTTGGCGGGACTCTTGGACTGTGTATATCATAAACTCCAGGTCCAACTTCCTGCTTATAGCCAACTTTTGCAAATATTTTTAAAAGCTCATTTCCGCTTCTTGCAGTCTCAATAGAAATCACATCTGCATCCATTGCCTCTATGGTTTTTATGATGTCGTTAAACTCACTATAGCACATATGTGTATGTATTTGAGTTTCTTTGTATGCAGGTGATACTGCAAGTTTAAAGTCTCTTACTGCCCAGGATTCATACTCTGGTATTTTTGAAGCTTTTAGAGGATAACCTTCTTTAAATGCGGCTTCATCAACTTGGATAATTTTTATACCTGCTTTTTGTAAGTCATTAACCTCATCTGCAATTGCAAGTGCTATTTGTTTTGAAACTTCACTTCTTGGCATATCATCTCTTACAAACGACCAGTTAAGTATAGTAACAGGACCTGTCAGCATCCCTTTTACAATTTTTTGAGTTTTGCTTTGTGCATAAGTTGTCCAATCAAGTGTCATAGATTTTGGTCTGCTTACATCACCGTAAATAAACGGTGGTTTTACACATCTGCTGCCATAACTTTGCACCCAGCCGTTTTGGGTAAATCCAAAACCTTTTAGTTGTTCTCCAAAGTATTCTACCATATCGTTTCTCTCAGGCTCACCATGAACCAATACATCAAGCCCTATCTCCTCTTGAAATACTATACACTCATCGATATACTCTTTGATTTTTGCTTCATATTCCTCTTTTGAAACTTCACCTTTTTTGTAGTCTCTTCTGATTTGTCTAAGCTCTTGAGTCTGAGGAAAACTACCTATGGTGGTCGTTGCCAAAACAGGGTAGTTTAAGATTTCGTGTTGAGTTTTGATTCTCTCTTCAAAAATGTCTGCTCTTTCATATTTTGTTATGTTTTTTAGCCTGTTTTGAACATCTGTGTCATGTATGGTTGATGAAGTGAGCCTGTTTTTATTTGCTGTTTTGTTTTCTTCATATATGGCTTTTTCTTTTTCGTTTAGTTCTATTTGATGATATAGTTTTGTTATGATGTTTAGCTCATCCAACTTCTCAAGCCCAAAACTAAGCCAAGATTTAAGCTCACTGTCAAGTTTTTCTTCATATTTTAGAGTATATGGAACATGTAAAAGTGAGCATGAAGTTGAAACTATTACATTACCTTTATCTATCTTTAGATTATTTAAAAACTCAACACTTTTATCTATGTTATTTTTCCATATATTTCTTCCGTCAACTATACCGGCTATAAGTTTTTTACCGCTTTTTGCAATCAGTTCAACTGTATCAACATTCTCTTTACCATATACAAAATCAAGCCCTATAGCCCATACAGGAGTGTTTACAAGCACCTGGACAGCATCGTTTGCACTTTCAAAGTATGTTACGACGGCTATTTTGACATTTTTTGCAACATTTGCCAACTCATCATATGCCGGTTTGATTAAACTAAGCACTTTTGAATCCAAATCTTTTACAAAGTATGGCTCATCTATTTGCAGAGTTATCTCATCATCAAGGTTTGAGAGCTCTTTTATCAGTTCTTTGTAAAGCGGCAAGATTTTAGTGAAAAGCTCAAAAGTATCACCTCTGTCAACCCTTTTTGACATACCAAGAAATGTTACAGGGCCAATTATATTTATCTTTGGTTTTATGCCGTTTTCTTTTGCTTCTTTGTATTCGTTTACGATTTTTGAGGCATTTAATTTGTATTTATCGTTTAAACTTAATTCAGGCACTATATAATGGTAGTTTGTATTAAACCATTTTGTCATCTCCATAGCTACTGCATCTTTGTTTCCTCTTGCCATGGAAAAATAAAGTTCTTCGCCACTTAAACCTTCAAATCTTTTTGGAACTGCTTCAAAAGCAACTGCCAAATCAAGCATATTGTCATAATAGCTGAAATCGTTAGAGCTTATATAGCCTATACCTGTTTCTTTTTGATAATTCCAATGTCTTTTTTTTAGCTCTTTTGCTGTTTGTTCCAACTCAGAAAAACCTGTCTTTTCTGACCAGAAACTCTCCAGTGCTTTTTTTAACTCTCTTTGTTCACCGATTCTTGCAAATCCAATAACCCAGTTTTTTTGCATAATAATCCCCTTGTGTTTAATTTTTGTTTGTAGATTTAATAATTTTTATAATTGAAAAAGGTTATACAAAGGGAGGATGCACACCTGTTCGTCTAAATGCAAAGTAGGTTGTATAG
>WFOM01000179.1 GCA_015488075.1 Helicobacteraceae bacterium
AGGTTGGAAGAACAGGGGTTATAACACCGGTGGCGGTTGTTGAGCCTACAGAGATAGAAGGGGTTGTGGTTGAGAGAGCTACACTTCATAATTTTGATGAGATAGAGCGAAAAGATATAAGAGTAGGTGATAGTGTTATAATCCTTAGAAGCGGTGATGTTATACCAAAGATAACAAAAGTGTTGGCTGACAGAAGAGACGGAAGCGAAGTTGAAGTTAAAAGACCACTTTCCTGTCCAGTTTGTGGTAGTGAGGTTTTAGATGAAGGTGCATTAATAAAATGTCAAAATTTGGAGTGTGAAGCAAGAGTTGTTAATTCTATAATCTATTTTGCATCTAAAAACTGCTTAAATATAGACGGGCTTGGAAATAAAATAGTAGAAGCTTTATATAATGCAGGTTTAGTTAGAAGTGTGGTTGATTTGTTTGGTCTGAAAATGGATGATTTGCTAAAGCTTGAAGGATTTAAAGAGAAAAAAGCCAAAAACCTGCTTGATGCTATATCTAAAATAAAAGGGAGTGAACTTTGGAGGTTTATAAATGCTTTGGGGATTGAACACATAGGTGAGGTTGCATCAAAAATCATTGCGAAAGAGTTTAAAGAAAGATTTATAGAAGTAAGTGAAGATGAGCTTTTGAGTATAAAAGGCTTTGGTGTGGAGATGGCTAAAAGCTATGTTGAGTTTATGAGGGTAAATAAAGAAAATGTTTTAAAACTGTATGAGATTATAAAACCGACTCTTCCAAAAGATGAAGAAAATCAAACCGATTCACCTTTTAGCGGTAAGACGGTAGTTTTAACAGGAACTATGAGCAAGCCGAGAAGCGAGATAAAAAAGATGCTTGAAGAGCTTGGTGCAAAAGTGGCTTCATCGGTTTCTAAAAAAACAGATTTTGTAATATACGGAGAGGATGCCGGAAGCAAGTATGACAAAGCAGTATCTCTTGGAGTAAAAACTATAACAGAAGAAGAGATGAGAAAGAGGATTGAGGTTTGAGGATTGAGGATTGAGAAAAAAAGGTGCAATGGCACCGTGAGCCTTCCGCTGAGGAAAACACAGAGTTATCGTAGGCTAAGAAATTTACTTTCTTAGCCGTGTTAAAATAAAAAATAGTGAGGATTGAGATAAGATGGTTTCAAGTCCAAAAGGCGCAAAGTGCCATGACCCCTCTGCTGAAGAGAACCCAGTTTTAACGTAGCCAAAAGAATTATTTCTTTTGGCGTATTAAAATAAATATTGATGGTTGAGGATAGAGGTTTGAGATGAGATTTTTTAAGGTTATTTTAGTTGTTTTTATTTTTTTTAGTTTTGGTTATGCCAAAAGAGGTGCAGGACCGTATCTTGGTGTTGGATATGGAAAGTCAAAATTTTATGCTAACAGCTATTATGACTTTAAAGATGATACATCAAATATTTTGACGATTTACGGCGGTGCATATATCAACAAGTATCTTAGTGTAGAGTTAAACTACTATAAACCCGGAAGTTATACAACAAAAGCAAACAAAGAGGTAAAATATACCATAACAGATATATCCACACTGGCTCACTATCCTTTTTATCATGACAAATTTGATATATACGGAAAATTCGGTGCAGGTATAATATCAACAAGTAAAAGCGGATTTGATTTTGTTTTTGGTGCAGGGGTTTCATACAGGTATAATGAAATCTTTTCATTTAAGATAGGGTATGATTATTTTGATTTTGGTTTGGATGTAAACGGTGATGGTTCAAGTGACTATAAATTTAAAATAGGTTCATTATACGGTGGTTTTGAGGTGCAGTTTTGAGACTTGATCTTTATTTGGTTGAAAAAAATCTGGCAAGCAGTAGAAGTAAAGCTCAAAACTACATTAAAAATAAAAAAGTAAAAGTAAACGGTAAAATTGTCACAAAACCCTCTTTTGAGGTTTTTGATGATGAGGTGGTTTTAGAAGATGTTAAAGATTATGTCTCAAGGGCTGGGTTTAAGATAAAATATTTTTTAGATGAGATTGATTTAGATATAAAAGATAAAGAGTGTTTAGATGTAGGCTCAAGCACAGGCGGATTTAGCGAAGTTTTACTTGAATATGGTGCCAAAGAGGTTGTTTGTGTAGATGTAGGCAAAAATCAGCTCCATCCAAAAATTAAAAACGATAAAAGAGTTTTGTCTTTTGAAGAAACAGATATAAGAGAGTTTGAGTTTTATAAAAAGTTTGACCTTGTTGTAAGTGATGTCAGTTTTATATCGGTTTTAAAAATTTTGGATGATATTTTAAGATTTGCCAAAAATGAGATTATAATCCTTTTTAAACCTCAGTTTGAAGTTGGGAAAAGTGTAAAAAGGGATAAAAACGGAGTTGTTGTAGATAATGATGCTATACAAAAAGCTATGATTGACTTTGAAAATGAGTGTAAAGGCAAAGATTTAGAGCTTATTAAAAAATCACCATCAAAACTAACCGGAAAAGACGGAAATCAAGAGTGGCTTTATTTTTTTAAAATTATAAAGGAAAGTTTTAATGGATGATAGAGATATAGC
>WFOM01000180.1 GCA_015488075.1 Helicobacteraceae bacterium
CCTATAATCTTACAAAAATAATTCTCAACTCCAAGATGAGAAAGCATAGTTTTTGCAAATTTTGTCGGTGCATTTGTGGCTACTGCTATTTTGATGTTGTTTTGTTTTAAAATATCAAAAACATCTTTGATACCGTCATAAAGGTATGGATTTGTTATGCACTGTTGTTTGTAATGTTTTTCAAATAGCTCTCTGTCTCTGTCCTCATAAGTATCTGTTTTATAAAATATGAAAGCCAGGTTTCTTTCTTTTTTGTTTATGGCATTTACAACCTCTTCTTCACTCAGAGGCGGAAGATTGTGGTTTGTTTTTCTGACATAGTTTACAGATATTGTGATATCTTTTTTGGAGTCTATCAAAGTGCCGTCCATATCAAACACAACAAGTTTCATAACAACTCTTTTATAATATCTTCCAGTGCCTTTACAAACATATCATCATCATTTAAAGCCTTAACAACTTTATAATCTTTTAGCCCAACTTCATCTGCTAACTCTTTATACTCTATGCTAAGCTCAAAGTTGGTCTCAGAGTTATCAACTATAAAAGATATAGGATATATAAGAACTTTTTTATCTTTTTTTGTTTTTATGACACTATCAAGACAAGGCTCTAACCACTTCACAGGTCCAAGCTTTGACTGGTAAGCAAGCTCTATACTTTTAAAATCAACTTCGTCTTTTTTCAACATCTCTTTTAAAATATTTACATGCTCATTTATCTCTTCTTCATAACTGTCGCCACTATCAACTATCTTTTGCGGAAGTGAGTGTGCAGAAAAGACCAGTTCATATTCATCATGATTTTCCACACTGTTTTTTATAGAGTTTATTATGGCTTTATTGTAAAGTTCGTTTTTGTAAAATCTGCCAACTTTTTTTACTTTTACATCCCAGTCAAGTTTTGTCAAACTTTCATCTATATCTTCAAAAGATGATTTTGTTGTTGTTGTAGAGTATTGCGGGTAAAGAGGTAACAGCAAAAGCTCATCTATATCTTTTTCTTTTAATTTTTTAAGCACCTCAAAACTAAAAGGCGGAGTGTATCTCATGGCAAAATCAACAACAAATTCTTCGCCAAGACTCGTTTGAAGTTTCTCTAATAACTTTTTCGTATGTGAAATTATGGGTGATTTTCCACCAAGTTTTTTATAAATCTCCTGGGATGATTTTGTTCTGGTTGTGGTTATCATAAAAGCTATAAATCTTCTAATAAGTGAACTTTTTGTAGTTATTATGTTTTTGTCATTGAACATATTGTGCAAAAATGTGCGAACCTCATCAAGATTGTTGGGTCCGCCCATATTTAGAAGTAAAACAGCTTTTTTAGCCATCACTCTTCTTTGGCTTTAGTTTAAACTCGATTAAAAGAGAATTTAAAAAGATAATAACACTTACAGCAACAGCTACAGCTTTTGCACTTAAAACTTTGTCACCGTAAAAAGTTGCATAAGTAACACCTACTTGTGCTGCAACCAAGAGTGAATTAAATACAGTATGGTTTTTAAAGTTTTTAGGATTAAACTTCAAATCTTTTACCATAGCTACAGATATAACAAGGAAAATCACACTGTATGTTATAGGGACAAAATCAGGTATAGGAACCGGATCACCTTTAGCATAAGAGTGAAGCCCTTTTAGGTAGTAGTTCACTCCAAAGTATGTCATAAGAACAGATGTAAAAGCTAGCAATGATATGGCAGAGTAGTTAAACTCTTTGTAAATTGATTTTATAAATCTTATATGAACTACTACCGCATATGCTAGTATGGTAACCAAAGCCCATGTCTCTTTTGGGTCCCATCCCCAGTATCTACCCCAACTTTCATTTGCCCACACACCGCCAAGGAAGTTTCCAACGGTGATCATGGCTAAACCTATCATCAAACTCATCTCGTTTATAGAGTTAAGCTCTGTTATAGAGTATGAGATTATTTTTTCATTTTTATCATTTTTAACTATATAAAGTATCAGAGTTATAAACCCAAGCAATGCTCCAAGAGCCAAAAAGCCGTAACTAGCGGTTATAATTGAAACATGTATGCTAAGCCAGTATGAGTTAAGGACAGGAACAAGGTTGGTTACCTGCGGATTCATCCAGTTTAGGTGTGCCACAAAGAGTATAAGACCGGTTAGTATCCCGGTAGCCGCCATAGTTATAGGTGACTTTCTGGAAAATATAAACCCTGCCAAAACACTTGCCCAGCCTATATATATCATCGACTCATACCCGTTTGACCAAGGAGCATGACCGGAGATATACCATCTTATAGCAAGTCCTACGGTATGTATAACAAACAACACAACAAGTATCGCAAATGTTATCTTGCTAAAAATATCAAGTTTGAATTTCGGCTTTATGATTTTTATAAAACTGAGTATCAAAAGTATAAATCCGACAAGAAGATATATAGGGTATATAGTTTCAAACGGATTTAGATGATTGTAAAATATCTCTGCTTTAACTTTACTTTCACTTGGATAAACCGCACTTCCGTATTTTTTCTGAAATGCTTTTATGGCATCAAGAGCTTTGTCGGCATCGCTATAGTCTTTTGTCTCTATAGCTTTAAATATGGCATTCATATAATCAACAAAAAGTTTTCTTACCGTCTGTGCGGTTGCAGGGTCAAATGTCTGAAGTGCAGTGTATGTATCTACCCATTTGTTGTTTTTGTCATTAGGAACAGGCCAAATTTTTACCAAACTTCCCGTTACTATCATATAAAAAACATTTGCTCTTTCATCAACTTGTATAACTTTGTTGTCAAACCTGTTTCTATCTTTTGGAGCTTTTCTAACTGCTTCGTTTACAACTTCTGAAAGTTTATAGCCTGAGAGTTTATCAGGATCTTTAAAAAAGTCGGCAAAAGAAGCATATTTTGCATCCTCTTTTAGTCCAAGTATTTTGTTTATCTCTTTGTCTCCGGTTTTTATCATCTTGATATATTTAAAAACATCAGACTCAAATATCATACCGATTATAGTCTGGTTTGGAGTAAGCTTGTATCCGTAAACATCAAGTTTAGAATTTCTGTTTATTTTTGCCAAAACCTCTGTTGCTAAAGTATCAAGAGGCTTCATCCTACCTTTTGTATCTTGCACTATAAGTTCACCAAATTTGTCTGCATGGGTTTTATCTAAAGATAAAAGCTGTTTAAGCTGTTTTGGCATCTCCTCAGCTTTTAAACCAACACTTCCAAATAACACAAACAAAGCAAACATCGCAACACATGCCTCTTTTGCTTTTCTTGCGATGTCAGCTTTTTTCATAAGGTTTTGAAACCTAAGACCTTTTACAAATAGTGAACTAAAAAGACCGATCGCTAACATCGTATAACCTATGTATGCCCATATAGTTCCAAGATCGTGGTTAACCGAGAGTATGCTTCCACCCTCATCTCTGTCATAAGATGCCTGGAAAAATCTGTATCCTCTGTAGTCTAAAACATGATTCATGTATATCCTGTAATCAAAAGTTTTGTTTTTTTCTTTGTCTATAACGGTAACTTTGCTTTCATAAGATGCCGGAGAATTGCTTCCCGGATATCTTTTGAGTATAAAATCATTAAGTCTTACTCTAAACGGTATCTTGATTTTTATGGCACCGTAACTAAGTGCAACAGCAATACCGTTGTTAAAGAGTATGGTATCATCCGCAAGTTCACCGGCTTTTCCAAATATCATCATCTCTTTTGTTTTTCCGTCAACACTTACACTAAATTTAAGTGCATCTACTCCGCTTGAGTTCATTTTCATCATTCTATTTTTGGCTATGGAGTCGTTTGATACTATCTTTTTAACCGCTTTTGGATAAAACTCTCTTAAAACAAACCCTCCTCCAAGTGCAGTTTGATAAAGTGTCCTTGTGTTAAATTCATCTTCACCGCCGTTTAACTCACCTCTACTTTGGTCAGCCATCCTCATATATGACAGCTTCATTTCATGAGATATATACAGCTTACCGTCTTTTACTTCTATCTTTATAACAGGTTTGTCAAACTCTTTTTTGGAATTAAAATCAAGCACAAATAGCCCTGAGTCATAAAAACTGCCCTCTTCCAGTGCTACCGGCTTACCGCCGCCTCCTCCTGTTACCATAAGATTCAACATAGGTTTTCCGTTCTCATCAGGAACTACTTTTTCAACCGCATCAGGTA
>WFOM01000181.1 GCA_015488075.1 Helicobacteraceae bacterium
GTGTATAATTACCTAATTTTTAATCAGGAGAGGTGGAATGAAAAAAATTGAAGCGATTATAAAACCGCACAAACTTGAAGATGTAAAATCAGCACTGAGTGACATAGGTGTAAACGGGATGACTGTGAGTGAAGTAAAAGGTTATGGTAGACAAAAAGGTCACAGTGAGTTATACAGAGGTGCAGAGTATATAGTTGACTTTTTACCAAAAGTAAAAATAGAAGTTGTTGTAGATGCCTCAATATGTGATGATGTTGTCCAGACTATCATCGAAAATGCAAAAACGGGCAAAATAGGAGACGGTAAAATTTTTGTAAGCGATATAGAACAGGTTGTTCGTATAAGAACAGGTGAAACCGACAAAGAAGCACTATAAGGGGAGATAGATGGAAAATTTTTCATATATAGTAGATACACTCTTTTCACTTTTTTCTATGACACTTATCATACTTATGGTTCCAGGCTTTGCCATGCTGGAAGCGGGACTTGTCAGAACAAAAAATGTAACTGCGGTTTTAACTGTAAATACCATGATATATGCCATAGCATCTATGGCATTTTTGCTTGTTGGATATGAGTTGGCATTTGGTGGCTGGGACAATGACAACTACAGCAAATGGGCTGCATTTTTGTTTCAGATGGCATTTGTCGGAAAAACAGTAAACATTATGAGCGGAGGGGTTAGTGAAAGAACAAAAATCATACCTCTTACCATCTTTACCATAATCATGGGAGGTGTCATATATCCGCTGGTTGTAAACTTCACATGGGGAAGCAACATTCTACAGGGAACATTTCTGGACATAAGCGGTATGCACGATCTTGCAGGATCAACAGTTATACACTCAACCGGTGCATGGGCATTGCTTGCTGCTATACTGATTATCGGTCCAAGAGACGGCAGATATCAAGACGGCAAGATAAAAGTGATACCTGCTTCAAACATTCCGCTTGTGGTTCTTGGTGCTTTTTTACTATGGATAGGATGGTTTGGATTTAACGGTGGAAGTGTTGGAAGCATAGCCTCAAAAGAGAATGCCGACACAGTTGCACTTACAATTATGAATACAAACACAGCAGGCCTGGCAGGTGCCATAATAGCCGGTATAATCATGTATATTAGATACAGACTTTTTGATATAACCATGATATTAAACGGGGCACTTGGAGGACTTGTGGCAATAACTGCCGGTGCTGATATGTTTGATATATACTCTCCTATCATTATCGGTCTTATAGCCGGTGCCTTGGTGGTTTTTGCCGTTCCTTTGTTTGACAGACTAAAGATAGATGACCCCGTAGGTGCACTCTCTGTTCACCTAGTAAACGGTATATGGGGAACTTTGGCTGTAGGTATATTTGCAGATGTGCCTATGATTAACCAAATAAAAGGTATAGCGGTTGTAGCTGTTTTTGCTTTTGTCTCATCATATATAGTTCTTTTTGTCATAAACAAAATAATCCCTTTTAGAGCAACAAAAGATGAACAATTAGAAGGTATGGACACCTGCGAATGTGGACTTGAATCTTATCCTGAATTCAAAAGAAGCATATAAACAGCTTTATTGGCTGTTTATATTTTTGTATAAAGCCATTTTTTTCGTTTATACAGGTAGTTGTAAACCATCCCTTTTATCAAAGTCTCAACATTCATTATAACAAATATATAAATAACTCCAAGCCCCATTTTATATACAATGTAACTTGGCAATACTCTAAAAATCCATAAAGAGATTATGTTTACTTTCATAACCGTTTTGGTATCTCCCGCACCTCTTAATGCCGCAGAGTATACAAATGTAACAGCCAAAGGGATTTGTGCAAGTCCTACAAGCACAAGATAGTCTGAAGCTATATTTACGGTTTGTGCATCTGTTGTAAAAATTTTTATAAGAGAATGAGGAAACAGTATCATAACCACTCCAACAAGCCCCATAAATATATATGCTACTCTTGAAGATATTATACCCATGTTGTATGCTTTATCGATATTTTTCTCACCCAAAGCCTGTCCAACTAGTGCCATAGCGGCAATGGCAAAACCAAATCCGGGCATAAATGCTATACCTTCTATCCTGATACCTATCTGATATCCTGCCAGTTCTTTTGTTCCGTAGTATGTTATGATTGAAACAAATATCAAAAAAGAAAAACTTGATATACCTCTGTCAACTGCAGCTGGATAGCCTATCTTAAGAGCCCTTTTTATCTCATAAAAATTTATCCTTGGAAAAAACAACAGTTTTTTATCTTTTGCATAAAACAAAACAAACATATATGCACATACATTAAAAAGATAAGAGACTAATGTAGCAATAGCTGCACCTTTTATACCCATAGCAGAAAAACCAAAATGACCAAAAATCAGTGCATAGTTCATAAAACCGTTTAAAACAGCCGAAAATATTTTTATGTAGAGTGAAGTTTTGGTATCTCCTGCTGCCGAGAGAGCATTGTATAAAAGATTATCCAAAAAAACCAAAGATATACCCAAAACCAATGTTTTAAAATATATCCCTCCCTCACTTGCAACATCTTCACCCGCTCCCATAAGTCTATAAAGCTCATCAGAGAAAAAATACCCTGTAAATGTAACAAACAAAGAGAAAAAAACAGCCAAAACCATCATAGAAAACAAAACCCTGGAAGCTCTTTTTTTTCTTCTGCTTCCTATATATCTGGCTATAATCGCATTTGAGCCTACCACATAAAGTGTCATAATAACATTTATCATCATCATAAACTGCATAGTAAGCCCTACAGCAGCCAAAGAAGCAACACCAAGCCATCCTACCATTATCATATCGGTAAGTATCTGAAGAATATCTGCCAGATGTTTTAAAGCAGCAGGGACTGCCAGAGAAAAAACTTTTCTTGTATCAGTGCTGATTTGAAATAAACTCATCTAATCTTCTAAGCTCATCCAGCAATTCATCTTTTGTCTCAAAAGATAGAATCATCTTGTCTCGTTTGTCGTTTCCCGGTTTTGTTTTGTCAAACACAAGTATATATTCCAAAACCTCAACCCTGTCACTGTAGCTTTCTATCCACTCCAGACTCATCTCTGCAGTTTCACCTCCTGCTTTTATAAGCACTGCCGGATAAATCCTTGTAAGTTCTTTTAAGTTTATATCACCTATAGTTGTTTTGTATATCATCTAAACCTCTTTTATATCATATCTTCTTACTATGTAAGCCTGATAAAAACCGCCCACAACAAATGCACCTGCCATAACAAATGCTATACCTTCCAAACTAAATCCTGTTTTGTATAAAACACCTATCATATACGATACAAATGCACTAAGACCCAAAAAAGCCATGTCGTTGTATGCTACTACCCTTCCGTAAAATTCTTTTTTTGTATTTTTTTGCAATATGGTGTAAGTATATGACCAAAGTGTTGTAGTAAAAAAGCCAACTAATATACTCACAACCAAAGATAGATAAAAATTCTTCATACTGATTGCCCACACCATTATAGCCAATGCTTCAAAAATAAAAAGTAACACAAGATTTTTTTTGTTTATCCATTTTCCCAAAAATATCGGTCCTATTACAAGACCAAATGCCCTGAAAGAGTGTAAAAGCCCAAGTGAGAGTGATGTGGCAACTATACCTGCATAATAGTTATCAACCATCAGTGCAACAAGTGCATCAAAAGCCGTAAACCCTACAAATGAATGTATAAGTATAAGATGCAAAACCTTTTTGTCTCTGCCAAGATAAAAAAAAGCCTCTTTTATCATCTTAAACAGGTTTGAAGTTGCTTTTTTCACAGATATATCTATCTTCAAACCATACAATATAAAAAAAGAAACCACAAACAAACAACTGTCTATCAAAAAAGCTGTTTTTACCCCGAAAATATAAACGATATAACCACTTACTGCCATCCCGACAGTATATGAAAAAGACCAGATTATAGAGTGTATCTCATTTGCTCTTTGCAAATCTTTTCCATCAAGTATCTTTGGAAGCAGACTCATCTCAGTGGTAAAATAAAAACTCGCAGAAGCCATCTTAACAAATATAAGTATATAAAGAAAATCAAGTTTATCGGTGCTGTCTATAAATATCAGCAAAAAAGTTGAGACTGCTTCTATAAAAAGAAGCATCAAAAGAAGCCTTTTTGGGTGAAACTTGTCTATAACCGCACCGCTAAACGGTGCCTGGATTACTCCTGCTAGAAAGTGCAAACTTGCAACAAAACCTATAACTTTTGCATCTACATTCAGTTTTATCAACAAAGTATATATCGCTACATTGCTAAACCATGCTCCAAAGTATGATATAAGCTGAACAAAGGAGAGTCTTTTTAAAGTATAATTTTGTGATAAAAGTTTTATATATGATTTCATAAGCGAAATATTATCTAAAAAAGTTAAAGTTTTGATTTTTTCAGACGATATAGCAATAGATGAGGATAAAAAGGAGTTTATCATGGATGCTATCATAGGAGCGGCCAAACAACAACAACAAACACAGATCAATGTCCAGACAGACAGTATAAAAACAAAAGCGGATACACAACAAAACAACAATCAAGTCCAACAGTCAAAACATCAGGACAAAATGAAAAACGAAAAAGATGTGCAGGAGCTTGTCAAAGATCTAAACAGTGCATTGAGTGTTATCAACACAACTTTGAAATTCGGTGTTGACAAAAACGATGTTTTTTATGTTTCTGTTATAGATCAAAAAACAAACAGGGTCATAAGAAGATGGCCTGCTGAAGAAGCTAAATCTTTACTGCCAAAAGTAAAAGAGTTCAGCGGAATATTTGTAGATCAAAAAGGGTAAGTTCTTAAATTTTCCTTTTTTGATTTCAAACAATACAGGATATATACTTATTTAATCTCTTTTTTTGTATAATTTCTCCCACGATTTTTCTTCCAAAAGGTATGTATATAATGAATAAAAATGTTAATAAAGTTGTTTTGGCATACAGCGGCGGGCTAGATACAAGTGTTATACTGAAATGGCTTCAGGACGAATACAACTGTGAAGTTGTAACCTTTACAGCTGATCTTGGTCAGGGTGAAGAGGTTGAACCTGCAAGAGCAAAAGCACTTGAACTCGGTATAAAACCTGAAAATATTTTTATAGAAGATTTAAGAGAAGAGTTTGTTAAAGATTTTGTATTTCCAATGTTTAGAGCAAATGCCATATATGAGGGAGAATACCTGCTTGGAACTTCCATAGCAAGACCGTTAATCGCAAAAAAACAGGTTGAAATAGCAAAAAAAGTTGGTGCTGATGCGGTAGCACACGGAGCAACAGGCAAAGGAAACGACCAGGTAAGATTTGAAGTTGGATATCTAAGCCTCAATCCTGATTTGACAGTTATAGCTCCATGGAGAGAATGGGACCTAAACTCAAGAGAAAAACTTTTAAAATTTGCCGAAGAACACGGTATAAAGATAGAAAAAAAAGGTAAAAAATCACCATATTCAATGGATGCAAACCTGCTTCACATATCTTATGAAGGCGGTATTTTGGAAGATCCCAACAATGAACCGGAAGAAGATATGTGGCTTTGGAGTGTAAGTCCTGAAAAAGCTCCAGACACACCGGAATATATTGAGATAGAATACAAAAACGGAGACCCTATAAAACTAAATGGAGAAGAACTGACTCCTGCACAGATGCTTACTGCATTAAACGAACTTGGTAAAAAACATGGAATTGGCAGAATAGATATAGTAGAAAACAGATTTGTCGGTATGAAATCAAGAGGTTGTTATGAAACACCGGGCGGAACCATTATGTTAAAAGCTCACAGAGCTATTGAATCTATAACACTTGACAGAGAAGAAGCACATCTAAAAGATGAACTGATGCCAAGATATGCAAAACTCATCTATAACGGTTTTTGGTTTTCACCTGAGAGAGAGATGCTACAGGCTGCTATAGATAAAACACAGGAAAATGTTGAGGGTGTTGTAAGACTGAAACTTTACAAAGGAAATGTCATAGTAGTTGGCAGAAAAAGCGACAAATCACTGTTTAACCCTGAATACTGCACATTTGAAGAGGATGAAGTTTACGATCAAAAAGATGCGGCAGGTTTTATAAAACTAAATGCATTGAGATTTATCATAGAAGGCAAAACAAGAAAATAAGGATACAAAAATGAGTATAGTAAAAATAGATATGAATTCACCTGAATTTCAGGCAGAGTTAGAAAAGACTATAAAATTCACAGACAAAGTATGTTCTCAGTTTGGATGGGTTTACAACCCTGAAGAGAGTGTTAACGAGGGTGTTCAGATGGGACTTGCCAGAAACAAAATGATGTATGGCAAGAGGTTTTGCCCTTGTTTTATGGTTGAAGTGGTTGACGGAAAACCAAAGAGTGTAGATGATAGGATATGCCCCTGCAAACCTGCTATAGAAAAAGAGATACCGGAAGACGGAAAATGTCACTGTGGAATCTTTTGTGACCCACAGTGGGCAGAAAAACAAAAAAAAGAACTTGGTATAGAGGAAGTAGCTCATCAGCACTCAAGAGGTTTGACAAAAGATGAGGCACAGCTTCTTTTGGAAAAAGACGAACTTGACGGTGACGAGCTGATGTCTTTGCTTGAAGCAAGAGACCTTGGTATGGTTAACTTTAAGCTTGTAGATGTCAGAGAATACATGGAATGGCAGATGGGACATATAAAAGGTGCTGACAAACTTGTGCCTACTTCAAGTTTCTTTGCATCTCTTGAAGAAGCAAAACTTGACAAAAATGAGCATATTGTAGTGTATTGTCATGTCGGAAGCAGAAGTGCACATGTGGCAAGAATACTTACAGATATGGGTTATACAAAAATATCAAATCTTTCTCACGGTATAGTGTCATATCCTGGAGAGATAGAAAGATAATCTTTCTATCTTGAAAAACTAAATCCAAAAGAGTATTTTGTGATATTGTTGTTGTAATCTATCAAAGACTCTCCATAACCTTTAAACATCTTGAAATAATAATAAACCCCTTTAACATGAGAAACAGGGTAGCTGTAGGTAAATTCTGAACCGGCTTTTAGTTTTACAGGGTTTCCTCTTATCTTAAATGTAAATAGATGCTTTTTGTAAAAATACATCGTTTTAAAACTCATAAATCCCCAGTAGTCTATAATGTCTGGATTGTCTGAGAGTGCTTTTTTCCACCAAAACGGTATCCATACTTTTAGGTTATATATCATTGCACTTTTTTGCCATACAAACTTAGCATATATATAGTTTATACTTCTTGAACGGTTTTTAAGATTAGGATATGCATCTGAATTATTTGTTTTTTTTATATTTCCCTGACCGTTTGATATATGAGCATATCCGTATTCTATATTTTTTAGTCCATAGAGCATATTTGAACCGACCGGAAAAACTACAAAAAGTTCAGGATTGAAGTTATGTTCTCTAAAAGGAGATGATGGTATATACAACTGCCAAAACGACCTTTGCGAATAAGCCAGATAATAATGTTCTCCGTATCCAAAAAGGTTATCATAAATGTTTAGTTTGAAACTTATCTGTATTTCCGTTTCAAAATGGCTATAATCTCCGTCAGTCGGTGTCCATTCTTTATAATTAAAGTCAGTCCATCCAAGAGGCAAAATATAATTGGCTCTATAAGGAGACAAAGCAAACTCTTCGCCTCCCCATTTTTTCATATATTTTTTTGCCTCTTTGTCATCTATATCTTCAAAATTAAATGTTTTGTATATAGAATCCGCAACATCATCAAAAAAAGTTGTATTGCTATCATTAGCATAAAGCCATACAAAACACAAAAAAAGTGTCGATAAAATTTTTTTCATACTTTTATCCTGTCATTTATCGCTTTTGAAAGTGATAATACATCTATATTTTCTAAACTTACACCTGTCGGGACACCCTGAGCTATTTTTGAAAATTTTATGTCATAATCTTTGAGTTTGTCTTCTATAAAAAGAATGATACCGTCATTTTGCAAAGACGGAGTGAGTGCAAAGATGATTTCATTTACACCTTGCAGGTTTTGTTTTAATCTCTCTACGGTTATATCATCGAGTTGCTCAAGAACAAAATATCTACCGTCAAACAATGAATTTTCTTCAAACAAAAGTATATCTTTGGAGCTCTCAACTATACACAGTTTTGTTTTGTCCCTTTGTTCATCACTGCATATGTAGCAAATCTCATCTTCACTCAAAAAACCGCAATCTCTACACTGTTTTAGAGTTCTTATAGCTTCTTCTATAGCATGAGAGAGTTTAATAGCATTGAAGCTGTCTTTTGTAACCATATGATATGCCAATCTCATAGCAGACTTTTTACCTATAGTAGGAAGGTTTTGAAGTGCTTCTACAAGTTTGTCAAATTTTTCAAGCCTCTTCAAAAAAACACCTTTTTTATCAAAAATATATCAATTTGTTCTAAAAATATCAAAACATATTATATTATTTTTTATTTCAAATTATATCTGTAATTATACTTTATTAATGTATAATTACAAATAAATTTCATGGAGTATGGAGGAAGATGAAAGAGATAGATTATTATGAAGTTTTGGAAGTTTCAAGAGATGCAGACAAAACAACTATAAAAAAAGCATACAAAAAAATGGCAAAAAAATACCATCCGGACAGAAACCCGGATAATCCCGAAGCTGAAAAGATGTTCAAACTGTGCAATGAAGCTTATCAGGTTTTGAGTGACGATCAAAAAAGAGCCATATATGACAGATACGGAAAAAGCGGGCTAGAAGGTCAAATGGGCGGTGGAAGTGCCGCAGGATTTGATTTTGACGATTTGGGCTCTATATTTGAAGAGATGTTTGGATTTTCATCTTCCAGAAGAAAAAGAAACAGAAGAGATTATGACAAATACTCACTCGATTTGGGTATAGAACTGACTATAAGTTTCAATGAAGCTGTTTTTGGAACACAAAAAGATATAACATACAGCTATAAGACTCCTTGTTCAAAATGTAACGGAAGCGGTGCAAAAGACGGAAAACTCTCAACCTGTCCAAGATGTGGCGGCAACGGTCAGATATATATGAGACAGGGCTTTATGACGTTTTCACAAACCTGTCCTGAATGTATGGGAGAAGGTGTAAGTGCATCGGTGAAATGCCCAAGCTGTAACGGTGACGGATATACAGGAATCGAAGATACTATAACCATAAACATTCCAAAAGGTATAGACAATCACAACAGGCTAAGAGTAGCAGGAAAAGGAAACATTTCAAAAAACGGCAGCAGAGGCGATCTGTATATAACATTTATAGTTGAAGAGGACAAACACTTTGTCAGAGACGGAAACAACATATACATAGAAGTTCCGGTGTTTTTCACACAGGCTGTTTTGGGTGAAACTATCAAGATACCGTCTTTAACAGGTGAGCTTGAGTTAAAACTTGATGTCGGAACAAGAGACAAACAGCAGTTTGTTTTTAGAGGTGAAGGTATAGAGGACATAAGAGGAAGAGGAAAAGGTGATCTTATAGCCCAGGTAAAACTCACCTACCCTAAAAATTTGACAAATGAGCAAAAAGAACTATTATACAAACTTCAGGAATCGTTTGGAGTAGAAGAGTCAAAAGCTCATGAAAGCTTTCTTGAGTCGGCACTTTCAAAAGTAAAAAAATGGTTTAATTCAAATGAATAAAGCTTTAATTACAGAACAGCTAAAAGATATTTCACTCTCTTTTTTTAGAAAAGATTTCTTCGGTATATATCATGGCAGTATCTCTGCCAAAACCGATAACGGAAGATTTATCATAAATACAAAAGATGCCATATTTGACAATATAACGGAAAGTTCTTTGATAGAGCTTTACTTTAAAAAAGACTACAGATGGAATCAGGCAAGCAGCGGTGCACTCATACACAAAGACATATATGAAAATTTCAGTGATGCAAAGTTTGTAATTTTCTGTGTTCCACCGTATACCACAGCATACTCTCTCAATCATAACATCATAATTCCAAAAGATTACTTTGGATACAAAGAGATAGGAGACATACCTATATACAATCCAAAACAGTTTGATGACTGGATTGAAAGAGCAAATACGGAGATAGTTCACTATTTTCTAACAAACAAAACAAACATTATGATTATAAAAGGATACGGCATTTATGCTTTTAACAGAGACCTCTCGGATATGGTAAAAAAACTTGCCATACTTGAGAGAAGTTGCAGGATACTTATGCTTGATAACTACAAAGATAGCTTCTGTATGGAGTAGGTTTTATCTTTTTATAATCGAAATTTAACTAAAATAACACAAAATTAAAACAAAGGTTTTTTTGATGATAAGCTGGATGCAAAAACACAAAAAATGGTTAATCATTACCATATGGGTTTCAACCATAGCATTTATAGGTGCAGGTATGGTTGGATGGGGTTCTTACAACTACGGTTCAAGTGCTACTTCTGTTGCCAGAGTCGGTGATATAGATATCAAAAAAAGTGATTTTATCAAAGAATACTCACGACTTTACAACCAGTATGCCCAGATGTTTCAGGGAAAATTTGACAACGAAAAAGCCAAAATGTTCGGGCTTGACAAACAGGCACTTGCCACACTCATAAACAGGGCACTTATTTTAAACCTTGCAAAAAAGTATGATATAACGGCAACAGATGATGAAGTTGTAAAGACCATAGCTTCTATTCCGGTTTTTCAAAACAACGGAAAATTTGACAAAAAAACATATAAAACTTTTTTGGAACAGCAAAACCTAAAACCAAAAGAGTTTGAAGAAGATATAAAAAAAGATATCATAATCAAAAAACTTTTCAAACTTTTGCCGGCACTTTCAACACAGCTTGAAGAGGAAGCTGTATCTTCAATATTTACCATAGGAGACAAAATAAAATACAAGCTAATATCTACCAAAGATATACATATAAAACCTGATGAAAAAAAACTAAAAGAGTTTTGGGAACAAAACAAAAACAACTATAAAACCGAAACAAAATATGAGATAAGCTATATAATACAGCCAATGCTAAAAAAAACTTTTAACGAAAAAGAAATAAAAGAGTTTTATAATGCAAACAAAACAAAATTCAGAGATAAAAACGGAAAAATTCTGGATTTAAAAAGTGCCAAAGAGCAAATCATAAAAGCCATGAATGAAAAAGCAACAAAAAAAGAAGCATTGAAAATCACCATAAAACTAAAACACAATGAGATAAAACCAAACAAACACACAACCATATCAGAAAGCAATAATCCCTTTAACGACGAACTTCTTTCCAAGATAAAAGATGCCCACCTAAACAAACCTGTAAAACCGGTAAAAATAGGAAACAAATATATTATAGCCGTCTTGGAGAAAAAAACCGACCCTCAGATAAAAAGTTATGAAGAAGCAAAAGCAGATGCTCTAAGAGACTATATAAATTCCCAAAAACCAAAAAAACTTTTGGATTTGGCAAACAAAACATACAAAAACTTTGACGGAATTGTTACGGACGGATTTATTACTATAAACGACAAAGACAAAATAAACCTAAAAGGCTTTAAAGCACAAAAATTTCTCTCTGAACTTTTTACACAAACAAACAAAAACGGTTTTATACAAATCAGTCAAAACGAAATCGTTTTGTATGACATTTTGGAACAAAAATTGCTAACAAACGAATATAACAAATCAAAACAATTGGCTACAAATATAAAAAGCTCTATATTTAATGCTAACTTGTTAAAAGATTTACAAAACAAAATACAAATAGAGATATATTATAAAGGAATGTAGTTTGTCAAAAAAAGTCTTAGCGGTTGATATAGGTTCCACAAAAGTATGTGCAATTATAGCACAGATAGACGACAACGAAAACATAACCGTAATAGGTGCCGGCATAACAGAATCAAAAGGTTTAAAAAAAGGTTCTATCACAAATATAGAGTTGGCTTCAAAATCTATCGCAAAAGCGGTAGATGATGCAAAAAAGATTTCCGGAAGCGACATCTCAACCGCTATTATATCTCTATCTTCCGCTTATACAAAAAGTGTTGACTCTCAAGGTGTTGTAAATCTGACCAACAAAGAGATAGGTATAA
This sequence comes from Helicobacteraceae bacterium, assembly GCA_015488075.1. Lineage (GTDB taxonomy): Bacteria > Campylobacterota > Campylobacteria > Campylobacterales > Sulfurimonadaceae > S012-15. The sequence continues at coordinate 12,050 of WFOM01000181.1, forward strand.
AAGATATAGAAAGAGTTATGCAAAACTCACTTTACAATGCAAAAGTTCCAAACGAATATGAAGTGGTTCATGCACTCCCTTATGAGTTTAAAGTCGACGAACAGGAGTTTATAGACGACCCTCTTGGTATGAATGCTTCAAGATTAGAAGTAAAAACACATATCATAACCGCACAAAAATCAAACCTGAACAACTTGAAAAAAGCTCTTAAAAATGCAGACATTGATGTAGAAAACATTATACTTTCAGGTTATGCATCGGCAATAGCAACACTTAATGATGACGAAAAAGAACTCGGAGTTGCACTTATAGACATGGGAGGCAGCAGTTGCAACCTTATAATTCACAGTGGAAATGCCGTAAAATACAATGACTTTCTCGGTGTAGGTTCAAATCACATAACAAACGACCTATCAATGGCACTTCACACACCTCTTAGTGTTGCAGATGAGATAAAGCACAAATACGGCTCACTCTCAAAAGTAAGCAATGATAGCATAGAGATACCAAAAATAGGTGATGAAGAATCAAAAAACGAAGTATCGCTTGAAGTTGTGCACAATGTAATATATGCAAGAGTAGAAGAAACACTTATGATACTTGCAAAACTTATAGAACAATCCGGTCTTAAAGAGAGTCTTGGTGCAGGAGTGGTTCTAACAGGTGGTTTTTCAAAAATAGACGGTCTTAAAGAGTTCTCAACTTATGTTTTTGACCCGCTTCCTGTAAGGATTGCAAAACCTGTAAGACTAAACGGTCTGTTTGAAGACCTCAAAACACAGGAATACTCATGTGCAATAGGACTTGTTTTACACAGTGCCGGAAAATATACCAAATATGAAATAGACATCAACAAAAGAGTCAGACATCCAAATGAACTAATAGTTCAAACAGATACTACAGCTTTAAAAGATGATTTGAAGATAACAGAAGTTACAAAAGATAACAAAATTGAAAAAAAATCAAAAAAAACTACAATTAATATTACAGATAAAGCTAACAAAGACGATAATAATGTTAGCGGATTGAGTAAATTCTGGAACTGGGCAAGAGAGCTTTTTTAAAAAAACAACTTATAACTAACACAGGAGAAAACTATGCAAGAGTTTGTCGTTGAAGAGATAAAAGACCCAAGCGGAGCAAGGATAGTAGCCGTCGGTGTAGGAGGCGGTGGCGGTAACATGATAGGTCACATGGTAAACGAGGGTATAAAAGGGATCGAGATGGTGCTTGTAAACACCGACTCTCAGGCCCTCAACCAACAAGAAAACGTAAAGAAGATACAAATCGGGAAAAAACTTACAAACGGTTTAGGTGCAGGTATGAAACCGGAAATCGGAAGAGACTCCGCACTTGAAAATTATGACGAAATAAAATCAGTGTTAGAAGGTGCCGACATAGTGTTTATCTCTGCCGGTCTTGGAGGAGGAACGGGAACAGGTGCCGCTCCTATAGTTGCCAAAATTTCAAAAGAAGTGGGAGCTTTGACTATAAGTGTGGTTACAAAACCTTTCAGCTTTGAAGGTAAAAAAAGAGCTAAACTTGCCGAAAGCGGCTTAGAAGAACTAAAAGCGGAGAGTGATTCTATAGTAGTTATCCCAAACGACAAACTCTTATCTATCATAGATAGAAATTTAGGTATAAAAGATAGTTTCAAGATAGTTGACTCTGTTCTTGCTCAGGCTGTAAGTGGAACATCTGGCATCATACTCTCTTCAGGCGAAAATGACATAAACCTTGACTTTGCAGACTTAAAAACAGTTATGAGCCACAAAGGAATGGCACTTATGGGTGTTGGCGAGTTTGAAGGTGACAATGCTGCATATGAAGCCATAAAAGCAGCCATAGAGTCTCCGCTTCTTGATAATATGAGCATAAACGGTGCTATGGGAGTTCTTGTTCACTTTAAAATACACCCGAACTTCCCTGCTCTTCAAATCCAAGAAGCTATGGGTGTTATTCACGACAGTGCCGATGAAGATGCCGATATAATCTTTGGAACAACGACAGACTCAGAAATTCCTGAAAACTATGTCAAGATAACCATAGTTGCAACAGGTTTTGAAAACAAAACAACAAACAACCAAGATTATGAAAATGAAGAAGCAACGGTAAAACCTATAAAAATTCAAAGACCTACACTAAAAGTCGTAGGCGGTGAAGATTTTGAAGATCTAGACACTCCATCTTACCTAAGAAGACAGCAAGACTAAAAATTGAACTATAGCTTCGAAGATATAATGAAGTCCAAATCACTGCTTGGACTTCGTGAAAAATCAACACTCAAAGAGATAAAACAAAACTACAAATCTCTTATGAAAAAATGGCATCCTGACCTTCATCCGGACAAAGAAAAAGCAACGAAGATGAGTACCAAGATAAACAAAGCATACAAAATCATAATGGAATATATAAATAACTATGAATACAGCTTTGAAGAGGAATATATAAAGAAAAAAACACAAAGTCCCCAAGAATGGTGGGAAGAAAGGTTTAACAACAAATAGGTTATAATAAAAAATAAAAACCCTACAAAGGATCCATTATGAAAGCACATAAAGAAAAACTTGAAAAGATAAAAGATGCCATAAAAAATTCCAAATCTTTAAGCGAAGAAGAAAAATCAAATTCACTAAAACATATAGAAGAGTGGAGACTTGAAGATAAGGCAGAAGGTCTTTTCTATGAAGAACTTGCAAATATTTCCGACAAGCTAAAACCTATCCTAAAAGAGCTTGGATTGATATAACTTTTCGTAATAGTTTGATGTATTTTTGATTATTTTATCACAAAACTCTTGAAAAATGTTAACTTTTTATATATAATAAACAAACCGAAACTTTTTAAAGGTTTTAAATATGGAAAATGTAAGTATATTGATAGTAGAAGATGATGAAGTTACTGCACTAAATCTTGAATTGTCTTTGAAAAAATACAACTATCATGATATAGATTCAACAGACAACATAGAAGATGCAAAAGAGATACTCAAAAACAAAAAGAAAAATCTTGTAATTATAGATATTTCACTCCAAAAAAACGATGACGGTATAGAACTTGCAAAACATATAAAAGAAAATTATGAGATACCCTTTATATATCTTACATCATACAGTGATGATGACATAATCCAAAAAGCAAAACTCACAGAGCCGTTTGGTTATATAGTAAAGCCGTTTAATCATGAATCTTTAAATGCTACCATACAAATAGCATTGTTTAAATACAGAAACGAACTAAACAAGCAGCTAAGCGACTATGATAAAATATATATGAAATATTCTTTAAACAAACTTCTTTATGAAAAGAAAGAGCCTGACAAGCCTATAGTTGTTTTTGGTGAGGGCAAATACTACTATGATTTGACACTCAATGAGATTTTTTATGAAGGTCAAAAGATAAAACTAACAAAAAAAGAGAATCTTTTTTTAAAACTTCTGATAGCAGAAATGGGTAAAATCATCACTTTTGAACAGGCGGTTGAATATGTATGGAGTGATAACGGTGCTACTGAAAACAGTGTCAGAACTCTTGTATGGAGACTTAGAAACAAACTAAAAACAGATATTATCAAAAATGCTTCAGGGATAGGTTATTATATAGAAAACTGACCTTCCCTTCCCCATTTAATATAATCTTCCTTTTTTAGATATAATTTCAAAAAATTTTTAAAGGTTCTGATATGAAAGTATTGCTTATAAAAGATGTAAAATCTTTGGGAAAAGCAGGTGATGTAAAAGAAGTAAAAGACGGTTACGGTAGAAATTTTTTGATAGCAAAGGGGTTTGCAAAACTTGCAAC
>WFOM01000182.1 GCA_015488075.1 Helicobacteraceae bacterium
GCCATAATGGCTTTAAGTATTAAAATAGGATTTGCAATGAATCTTTATTGGTTACAAAGTGGCGGGTGTAGTGGCGATACTATGTCTGTTTTAAGTTATGAAGGTAATCTCTTTGAATTTTTTTCAAATATAGGCATAGATGTTCTTTGGCATCCTTCGCTTTCTACTATAAGTGCTAAAGAGCATGACAAGCTTATAAAAGATATACTAAATGATAAAAAAGAGTTAGGTATATTATGTGTAGAGGGAAATGTTGTTTTAGGACCTAATGATACCGGGATGTTTGATACCTTTAGGGGAAAACCTAAAAAAGATTTGATTAAGGAGTTGTCAAAAAAAGCAAAATATATTGTAGCGGTAGGGACATGTGCTGCATATGGAGGTGTTGGTTCATATGATGAGATGCAGGGTGTAGGGCTTCAATTTTTACATGAAAATATAGGGGGATTTTTAGGAGAGGATTTTAGGACAAAAGATGGGCATAAGGTTATAAATCTTCCTGGTTGTCCTATACACCCAAAAGCTTTAGAAAATATTTTAAATAAAATAAAGCACAATATTCCTATAGAGTTGTCAAAAAACCATACAGATAGTGAATACTATAATTTCACTGTTCATCAGGGGTGCACTAGAAATGAGTATCATGAATATAAAGTTGAAGAGCAAGATTTTGGAGAAAAAGGTTGTTTGTTTTTTCACTTAGGTTGCAAAGGTCCTACGACACTCTCCCCTTGTAACAAATATTTGTGGAATGAAGTTAACTCTAAAACAAGGGCAGGTGTTCCTTGTTTTGGATGTACAAGACCCGATTTTCCACAAAACTTTCCTTTTTTTAAGACTAGAAATATCATAGGAACACCTCTAGAGTTACCAAGAGGTGTTGATAGGGCACACTATTTAGCTTATAAAGATATGGCATGGGCTGCAGCTCCCGATAGATTAAAAGAGAGAAGACAAAGAGTATGAGTAAAAAGATAGTTGAACTTGAGATACCTCTTAATAGAGTTGAGGGTGATTTAGATATAAAAGTTAAGATCGAAGATAATGTCATAACAGAAGCTAAAAGTATAGGAACATTATATAGAGGTTTTGAAAATATACTAAAAACAAGAGATCCTCTTGATGCACTTGTTATTACACCAAGAGTATGCGGTATATGCTCTGTTTCTCATCTTTTAGCTGCTGCTAAAGCTTTAGATGATGCTTACGGTATAACTCCACCACCTCAAGCTGTTCGCATAAGAAACCTCTCAATCCTTGCTGAGAGTATCCAAAGTGATCTAAGACAACACTATCTTATGTATATGTCTGATTTTGCAAATGAATATTATAAAGATAAAACTTTTTACGATAAAGCAAAAAAGTTATATGAACCTTTTAAGGGGTATCTTGCTAAAAAAACTTTAGATGTAACAAAAGATATATTAAAAATTATAGCTACACTAGGTGGTCAATGGCCGCATACATCACATATAGTTCCAGGCGGTGTTGTATCTCAAGCATACGCACAAGATTTGCTTGAGATATCAAATTATATAAATAAGGTAAAAAATTATCTTGAACAAGAGGTTTACCATCAAAGTTTAGATGAGCTAAAGAGTATAGACTCTTTAAAATCGTTAGAGAAAAATATACAAAAATATCCATATTCTCAAATATCTATATTTACAGAGATAGCTAAAGAGACAAATCTTTTTGATATAGGAAAAACAGGGTATGGATTTATAAGTTACGGTTCTGTAGATAATCCACAAAACCCTAAAGATAGCTTTATACCCTCAGGATATAGTAACGGTAGGAAACTGTATAAATTAAAACAAAACAATATAACTGAAGATGTAACTTTTTCTTGGTTTATTGGTGATAACCCTACACATCCATTTGATGGGAAAACAGATGTTTATTATGAAAAAGAAAACGGTTATAGTTGGGCTAAATCTCCAAGATATGATGACAAACCTGCCCAAACAGGTCCTATAGCAGAGTTTATGATGTTAAAGGATCCGTTATTTATGGATCTTTATAAAAAATATGAAGATGCAACATATGTAAGACAACTAGCAAGAGTAATCAGACCTGCTTTATATATAAAATATATGAAAGATATGGTTCAAGAGGCATTAAAACATATAAAAGATAGTGTATATGTAAAACCAAAAGATATATCAGATGCTCAAGGTGTTGGTTTAAGTTCGGCAGCTCGTGGTGCATTAGGACACTGGGTTAAGATAAAAGATGGCAAGATAGAATCTTATCAGATAATATCTCCAACAACTTGGAACGGTTCTCCTAAAGATAAAAACGGCATTAACGGACCTTGGGAGAAAGCTATACTTAATCTTAAGATAAAAGATGTAGATAATCCTATGGAGATGGGGCATATTATAAGGAGTTTTGATCCTTGTTTGGTTTGCACGGTTCACTATATAGATAGTGAAAAAACACCGTTAAAATTAGGATTTTAATGAAAAAAATAATCTGTATAGGCAATAGATTTGCACATCCGGATAATTTTGGTATAAAAATTTTTGAAAAACTAAAGCAGTTTGATATAGACGATGTTGAGATTATAGAGGGTGGAGTAGGGGGATTGAATCTTGCTTTACATTTTGAAACAAACGATCCTGTTTTGATAGTAGATTATGCAAAAGGTTTTGAAAAAAAACTTTTACATAAAGATGAACTAAACTTGGATTTTATAAAAGAGTATAATCATGAGAGTGCATTTTATTATCTTTTAAAAACATTAGATAAGCAAAATGTTTGGTTGTATCTATCATCAGATGAAGATAATTTTGAAGATTTGTCGATAAAAAAACATTGTTTAGAGATTATAAAAAGCATAGAGGTATTATGAATTTAACTAAAGAGATGCTTATAGATGAGATAAAAGTGCTTCAAAATGCAGCAAAAATCCATGCACAAAAATCTGTTGAACAATACCAAAAGGTTTTAAAAGTTTTAGAGGATTTAGAAAAAGAGAGGCAACTTTTAAAAGAAAAGGTAAAAGAGAGAACTAAACACCTTGAAAAATTAGCCAAATACGACACCTTGACCCAATTGCCAAATAGAAATTTATTTAAAGAGCAGTTAAGTTTGACATTAATTAGCTCTAAAATGTTAAAAAAACATTTTACGCTTATATTTATTGATCTTGATGGATTTAAAGAGGTAAACGATATACACGGACATTATATGGGGG
>WFOM01000183.1 GCA_015488075.1 Helicobacteraceae bacterium
CACATATAGAGATACCTGAAGATATCAGAGTATATGAATTTGCCGATGCCATAAAAAGACCTATGGGTGAAATTATAAAAGTGCTGTTTGACCTTGGGATAATGGCAACAAAAAACGACTTTTTAAAATCTGACGAGATAGAGATTTTGAGTGAAGAGTTTGGAGTTGAAGTAACCATAATCGACCCTACAGAGCAGTTTGATGTTGAAAAAATTGTAGAAGAAAAGATAGATGAATCAAACATGCAGCCAAGACCTCCTATAATCACCATAATGGGGCATGTTGACCACGGTAAAACAACTCTTCTTGACAAGATAAGAAGCTCAAAAGTAGCTGACAGAGAAGCAGGTGGGATAACTCAACACATAGGTGCCTATACCATTTCACACAATAACAACGAGATAACATTTTTGGATACTCCGGGGCATGCCGCATTTACAAACATGAGACAAAGAGGAACAGATGTTACAGATATCATTATCATAGTTGTAGCAGCAGATGACGGAGTAAAAGAACAAACCAAAGAGGTTATAAAAATAGCCAAAGAATCAGGCAAACCTATCATAGTTGCCATGAATAAAATAGACAAACCTACAGCAAATCCGGACATGGTAAAAGCACAACTTGCTGAACACGGTCTTACACCGGTTGACTGGGGCGGAGAGATAGAGATAGTTCCTGTTTCAGCCAAAACAGGTGAAGGTATAGATGATTTGCTTGAGAACATCCTCCTAACAGCAGAAGTGATGGAGCTAAAAGCAGACCCTACAGCTCCTGCAAAAGCTGTTGTGGTTGAATCTTCACTTGAAAAAGGAAGAGGACCTGTAGCCACCGTTATAGTTCAAAACGGAACACTCAAAGTCGGAAACAACATAGTATGCGGCATAGCTTACGGAAGAGTAAAAGCTATGATAGATGAGAACAAAAAACAGCTAAAAGAGCTAAAACCAAGCCATACCGCCGTTGTTGTAGGTCTAAATGAAGTTCCTCCTGCAGGCGAGGTTATGGCGGTTGTAGAAAATGACAAAAAAGCAAGAGAACTTGCAAACAAAAGATATGAATACGAAAGAGCAAAAGAGTTGTCAAAATCAACAAAATCAACTCTTGAAGATATGGCTGCCATGATTGCCGAAGGTAAACTAAAAACTCTAAAAGTTGTCCTAAAAGCAGATGTTCACGGTTCACTTGAAGCTATAAAAAGTTCTTTGGAAGCACTGAGAAACGATGAGGTAAAAGTTGAAGTGATTTCAAGCGGGGTTGGAGGTATAACAGAAAACGATGTGGAACTTGTAAGCGGAAGCGAAAATACTGTTTTGCTCGGATTTAATGTCCGACCTACAGGTGCTGTAAAAAATCTTGCAAAACAAAGAAATGTCGATATAAAAACATACAATGTCATTTATGAGCTTATAGATGATGTAACAGGCATACTAAGCGGTATGATGTCACCTAAATATGTCGAAGAACAAACAGGTCAGGCAGAAGTGAGAGATACATTCAAATCTCCTAAAGGTATGGTTGCCGGATGTGTTGTGGTTGACGGAAAACTTATAAGAGGCGGTCAGGTAAGAGTTATAAGAGACGGTGTTGTTGCCTATGAGGGTGAGCTTGTAAGTCTTAGAAGATTTAAAGATGATGTTCAAGAAGTCGGCAACGGTTATGAGTGTGGAGTTATAGTTTCAGGTTATGATGATGTTAGAGTCGGAGATGTAATCGAGACTTTTATAAAAAAAGAGCAGAAGGTTTCACTTTAGATGAATGAAGCTGAGATAAAAAGAAAAAGAACAGAGTCGATTTTAAAAGAACTGATCCCTGAAGCTTTGTCATCACTGAACGATACAAGACTTCATGAACTAAATGTTGTTGAAGTCAAATGTTCAAAAGGAAGAGATGATGCCAAAGTTTATCTTGATCCCGGTTTTTTTGACGAAAAAGAAAAAAATATGCTCTTAAGGCAGCTTAAAAAAGCAAGAGCAGTTATAGAGGACTACTGTTTGAAAGAACAGGGATGGTATAAAACTCCGAAACTATCTTTTGAATTTGACACACACTACCAAAGAGTAAACAAGATAGAAGAGCTGTTTAAAAAAATTGAGATGGAGAAAAAAAGTGAGTCTTGAAAAAGAGATAGAGGCTTTGGTTGAAAGTGCAGGTGCAAAACTGTATGACATCTCAACAGTAAATGAAAGAGGTGAAACCATATACAGAGTCAGTATAATCTCAAATGACAAAAAAATAGACCTTGACAAATGTGTTGAGATAACACATCTTATCTCTCCTTTGCTGGATGTAACACCACCGCTAAAGGGTGAATACAGACTTGAAGTCAGCTCTCCTGGTATAGAAAGAGATTTGAAAAAAGAAAGACATTTTGAGCTTAGTGTAGGTGAACTTGTCAAAATAACCACAAACGACAACTTCAACCACAAAGGAAAACTCAAAAGCTTTAAAAACGGTGTCTTGACACTTGAAACAAAGCATGATGATATAGAAATCGAATTAGATGATATAAAAAAAGCAAAAACCTACTTTCAATGGTAATCTCACACAGTTTTTATATGCAACTTGCCGTAAATGAGGCCTACAAACATCAACTACTAACATATCCAAACCCTGCTGTGGGAGCCGTTGTGCTCTCGGGATGTGGAAAAATTCTCTCAATCCAGGCACACAAAGAAGCCGGTAAACCGCATGCCGAAGTTCTGGCTTTGAAAGAAGCATACAAAAACCTTACAGGTGACAAATATATACAAAACCTCACATCCTCAAATGATATACACTCTTATCTTATAAAAAACCATAACGGATGTTTTGAAGAATGTGAGATATACACCACACTTGAGCCGTGTTCACACACAGGAAGAACACCTTCATGTGCCAATCTTATAAAAGAACTAAATCTGAAAAAAGTTTATATAGGAAGCAAAGATTTCAATAAGACGGCATCCGGCGGTAAAGAGATACTTGAAAAAAACGGTATAGAAGTAGAGTATGGCATTTATAAAGAACGATGTGACAACCTTTTATACCCGTTTGAAAAGTTTATAGAAGGCAGGTTTGTATTTTTCAAGTGGGCGACAAGACTAAACGGAACAACAAATGACGGCATCATAAGCTCCAAAGTATCAAGGGAGTTTGTTCATGCCTTAAGAGACAAAATCGACCTGCTTGTTATAGGCGGAAACAGTGTAAGAATTGACAGACCGACACTTGATGCGAGACTGGTCGGAGGAAAAGCACCGGATGTTTTGATATACTCAAAACAAAAAGATTTTGACAAATCGATACCGCTTTTTAATGTCAAAAACAGAAAAGTTTTTATAGAAGACGGTTTTGACATACTTAAAAACTATAAATTTGTCATGATTGAAGGCGGTGCTAAAATGTTTGAAGCTACCATGGATATATGTGATTATTATCTTGGTTTTATAGCACCGGTATTTAAAAAAAGCAGTGGTATTTTTAATGTAGATGCAAACTTTGAAATACTTCATCAAAGAAAAATCGGTGATGACATATTAGCTTATATGAGGAAGACAGATGGATAAACAGGAAAAAATAGTCTCTATGTTTGATGATATAGCAAAAACATATGATGTGGCAAACCGTGTTATGAGTATGGGTGTAGATATAAAGTGGAGAAAAAAAGCCTGCACTCTTTCATATGACTTCTATAACAAAAAAGAGATAGATAAAATTGTTGATGTTGCCTGTGGAACAGGCGATATGATGAAGTTTTGGGATGAAATCGCACAAAACAAAAACATCAAAGTAAATTCGATTACAGGTATAGACCCTTCAAAAGGTATGCTTGAAGTGGCAAAAGAAAAATTCCCCTCATATATGTTTATAAACTCTTCAGCAACAGATCTGACACTAGATGACAACTCAAGCGATATCATAAGCATAACATACGGCATAAGAAATGTAGTAAAACGACAAGAAGCTTTTTACGAATTTAACAGAGTGCTCAAAAAAGAAGGTCTTGTGGTTATTTTGGAATTTATGAAAGATGAAAACAAAAATATATTAAAAAAAACAAGAGATTTTTATCTTCACAAAATACTTCCGTATGTCGGAGGTCTTATCTCAAAAAATCTTGAAGCATACAAATATCTTCCTGACTCTATTGAAAATTTTGTAACAATAAATCAAATGCATAACGAGCTTGAAAATGCGGGATTTGAGATACTTTACACAAAAAGCTTTTCTATGGATATATCTACTTTGATAATTGCAAAAAAAGTATAGACTATACTTTTGACTGGACTATAACTTTTTTTGCTTCAAAAAGTTCTATCGCTTTTTTGACAACCGGTTCATCAACTATATCGTTAACTTCACTTGCCCCTTTCATACCGGCACAGCTTGCTACACAGCTTGTGGTATTTGGAACTTCGGCTTCTTCAACCATAGACGAGGGTTGAGAGTGCAGGTTTGAGGGTTGAGGGTTGAGGGTTGAGGATGATGGTGAGGGTTGAGAATATTGGGTTGGTTCTTTTTTTACAGCTTTTATTTTTGTCCCTACACCAAATATATCCCATACCAGCATCTTTATAACAGAGTAGGCATGTTTTAGTTTCTCTTTACACTCTTCATCTACACTGCTTTCCCATGTCAAAACCCCATCTTCAAAAGAAACAAATTTTATGTGTTTTTCAAAACACTCTCCAAGTTCGTAGTTCCTTTGAGCTATATTTTTAACAAGCTGTTGGAATTTGTCTGTATGGTCTGTTTGTTTTGGCGGTATCTTTTCCTCTTTTTTCTCTTCCTGTTTTTCAGTTTGAGGCATATTTTTTGGCAAAGGAGTGCCAAAATCAACTTTGGCTTCAAAGTTTTCTATAAGTTCATCTATATCTTTTATATTTAGTGCCTCAACCATTTTAAAAAGCACCAGACTCAAAACAAAATCGCCATCTGCATTTATAGAAAAAAGGTATTTGCTTTGGCTTAAAATCCTGAAAAATCTTTCTATAATCAAAGTAGAAAATTTTGGATGGTTGCTTAACATCTTTTCTTTTAGATATATGATAAGCTCATCCACAACCATCTCAGCTTCATAATCTTGAAGCTTCTCTATAAATCGGACAAGTTTTTCTCTGTCTTTTTCAAAAACGGCATCAAAAAGTTCATCTATAAATTTAGGATCAACAAGTCCCAGCATATCAGTGACAGTTGGAACATCAACAAAACCTTTTGAATATATTATGGCCTGGTCAAGCAGTGTAAGTGTATCTCTCAGACTGCCGTTGCCGCTTCTTGCCAAAATATCCAAAGCATCATCTTCAAATTCTATACCCTCTTTTGCAAGTATGTATTTTAAGTGTGCCACCACTTTGTTTTGTGCTATCTTTTTAAATCTGAAATGTTGTGTTCTGCTCAGTATGGTAGCAGGCAGTTTTAGCGGATCGGTAGTGGCAAGTATAAACTTTACAAACTCAGGCGGTTCTTCAAGTGTTTTTAAAAGTGCATTAAAAGCCTCTTTTGTAAGCATATGAACTTCATCAATGATAAATATCTTAAATCTTGCCATTGAAGGCTTGTATTTTGTCTGCTCTATAAGATCTCTTATATCATCAATCTTTCTGGAGCTTGCCGCATCCATCTCTATAATGTCAATATGTCTGTTTTCCCTAGCGGCAATACAGTTTTCACATTCGTCACATGGCTTTGAACTTATACCCTTATCACAAACCAAAGCTTTTGCAAATATCCTTGCCGTTGATGTTTTACCGCTTCCTCTAAGCCCCGAAAAGAGATAGGCATGAGAGAGTCTGTTAGTATCAAGTGCCAGTGAAAGAGTAGTAGAGATACTCTCCTGGCCTATCAGCTCATCAAAATTTTTCGGTCTGTATTTTCTGGCTAAAACTTCAGTGCTTTCTTTCAAATCTCAACCTTTAACCACTTTTTTGCAACAGATTTTAAAAAATCAGGATTGTCTGATGCAAAAAACTTCAAATCTGTTTTTTCAAACTCTTTTTTCAATTCAAATCTCTCTTTTAAAAATTCAACTATAGCTTCACCTGAGTGAATCATAACAGGCTTTTGTTGAAAAAATCTTTTAATCTCGTCTGAAATCAACGGAAAATGTGTGCAACCCAATATAACCGCATCAGGCATCTGTTTGAGATCTTTAAAATAATACCTCATTGCACTTTCAAGCACTTCTCCGCCAAACATCCCCTCTTCAACTATGGGAACAAACAGAGGAGTTGCTATAGAGTTTATGTTATTATATCCTAATTCTTTTAAACTTTCATGGTATCTGTTTGAGGATATTGTTGCTTTTGTTCCTATAACAAGTATATTTTCATCTTTGTTTTCAAGTTTTTTGGATACAGCCTTGACACCTGCTTCTATAACTCCAAATACCGGGCAGTTTGAAACCTCCTGCATCTCTTTCAAACCGTATGCACTGACACTGTTACATGCTACCACCATCAAATCTATCTCAAAATTTTTAAAAAACTCAACCGCTTCTATGGCATATCTTATGATGGTGTTTTTATCTTTTGAACCATACGGAACTCTTGCCGTATCTCCAAAATAAACTATCTCTTCAAAAAGTTTGTGTTCATACAAGGACTTGACAACACTAAGCCCCCCTATTCCACTGTCAAATACCCCGACTCTCATTCTTGTATCTTTTGCTCGTAATATCTGTTGACATTTTCATGCACAAAGCCGTTTTTATCTATAAAACTCACCATGGATGAGTTTAATTTGCTATGATGATCCACTCCCATGACAGCCATAATGGTTTTTATACCTTTTATAAGGTTTTTGTGATAGTTTGCAACTTTTTTCGCCTGCTTGTAAACAAGGTATGATTTTCTTCTTTTTTCATCCTGTGTCGCAAGTCCCACAGGGCACTGGTGGCTTCCTTCACCTGAACACATCCTGGCTCTTATACAACCTGCACTTAGCATAAAACCTCTTGCAATTTGGATATAATCAGCACCAAGACATTTCACTATAACGGCATCATCCGGTGTAAGTATCTTTGAGCTTGCAACAAGTTTAACCTTGTCTCTAACACCTATCTGGCTTAACAAATCATGAGCTATAAAAACAGCATCTTTGACATGAAGCCCTACTCTGTCCATCAAAAACAAAGGTGCTGTTGCACTTCCTCCGTCACCACCGTCTATGGTTATGAAATCCGGTATACCGTCAATCTTTTCAACCGCTCTTCTTTTTATCTCTTTGGCATACTCCAAAAAACCTTTTTTGGAAGATATGACTATCTTTATACCTACAGGTTTGCCTGAGAGTTTTTGAAGTTTTGCTACAAAATCAAAAAGTTCACTTATATTTTTTGCAAAAGGAAATCTGTTTGGAGAGTATAAATCTTTATACGGCTCTACACCTCTGTAGTAAGCTATGGCCGGTGTTACTTTTTTAGCTATAAGTTTTCCTCCTGTCTGTTTGGCTCCCTGGGCTATTTTAATCTCTGTGGCTTTGCAAAAAGCCATGGTTTTTAAGTATCTTTCCTCATCAAAGTTTCCATCTTTGTCTCTTGCTCCATACAGCCCGGAACTGAGTTGAAATATAATATCCGGCATATCTTTTGGAGGCTCTTTAGGAAAAACATCAAGCGGCGCATTCCAGTTTGGTCTGAAGAAAAAATGGTTTTTATAATCAAATATAAATGTATCAACCTCATCTTTTTTGAGTTTTATCTTTTTCATAGTTGTAATGGCTATATAGTTGTTTAAAACAATCTTTAGAAAATAAAATAAAAACTTGTCAAATCTGTTAAACTCTACAATCTCCATATATTTATATTCGTTTTTGTTTTTTAAGTCTATAGAATGTGTGAAAAAAAAGTTTGTTGTTACACTTCCTTCACCGCTGTTTATGGGAAATCCTCCGTCGTATGCACCTTTAACAAATGCTCTTGTCCCCTCAGGTGATATGGCACCGTCACTCATGGCACTTCTGCCTATTATACTTTTTGCAACAAACGGATGTGGTTTGTCTTCACCGAAAACCACACTGAAATCATCACTTACTTCATCATCGTTTAGTGTGGTGTTTGCATTGTTTATGATAAATTTTGGATTTGGCTGAGGCTGGCTTGGGGCAAAAGATATAAATCCCCTTTTATCGTTTGAGGAGTTATATACCCAGTCTATCTTGTCTCTTGATTCGTAAAAATCCTCACTGCCGAAATATTGCCTGAAAGGCTCTCTGAGTGCTTCAAAAAAATATCTGAATCTTCCTATAAGAGGATAATTGATAAGGAGTTGGTGTTTTCTTTGTATAAATCTGTCATAAAAAGCTATCGAGACTAAAATAATAAAAACGGTTATAAAAAACTCTGCTACATACTCATAAAACCATTCCATTTTTTCCCTTGGCCGTTTAATTACAAGTATTGTAGCAAGTTAGTATTGAAACAAATCTTTAATTGGCATTCATACTTTCTAAAAACTCTTCATTTGTAGGTTTTTTCTTCATGATATTGTAAATAAAAGTAAGAGCTTCTATCTCGTTTTCCTGTTTTTGAAGCATTTGTCTAAGCACATACACTTTTGAAAGTTTTTCTTTTCCTATTAGAAGTTCATCTTTTCTAGTTCCTGATTTTAGTATATCAATTGCCGGGAAGATTCTTCTGTTTGCTATCTCTCTGTCAAGCACAACTTCAGAGTTACCTGTTCCTTTGAACTCTTCAAATATAACCTCATCCATTCTGCTTCCGGTATCTACAAGAGCAGTTGCTACTATGGTCAGACTTCCGCCGTTTTCTATGTTTCTTGCGGCTCCAAAAAACCTTTTTGGTTTGTGAAGTGCATTTGCATCAACACCTCCTGAAAGAACTTTACCGCTTGATGGAGTAACAGTGTTATAAGCTCTTGCAAGTCTTGTTATGGAATCAAGAAGTATGACTACATCACTTCCCATCTCAACTCTTCTTTTTGCTTTTTCTATAACCATCTCTGCAACTTTTACATGGTTTTTTGCAGGCATATCAAAAGTGGAACTATATACTTCACCTTTTACCGATCTTTCCATATCCGTAACCTCTTCAGGTCTTTCATCAACAAGCAAAACCATTAGCTCAACTTCTGGATGATTATGACTAATACCGTGTGCTATCTCTTTTAAAAGTTCTGTTTTACCGCTTCTTGGAGGTGCAACTATAAGACTTCTTTGCCCTTTTCCTATTGGAGCAAAAAGATCCATCATTCTACCTGTAAGTCCATCCTCTTTGTATTCAAGTTTTATTTGTTCCGTAGGATAAAGCGGGGTTAAGTTTTCAAAAAGCGGTCTTTTTTTACTCTCTTCAGGAGGAAGATAGTTTATAGCTTCAATCTTTATAAGTGCATAGTATCTTTCTTGATCTTTAGGCGGTCTTACTTGACCGGTTACTATGTCTCCGTTTCTAAGTCCAAATCTTCTTATTTGCGTATTTGAAACGTAAGCATCGTTTGCGGTGTCTGAGAAGCTTTTATCTATACTTCTCATAAATCCGTAACCCTCTTGAGTTATTTCTAATATACCGCTAAAAAGTATATATCCTCCCTGTGCAGTCTGGGCTTTTAGTATCTCAAATATCAAGTCCTGTCTTTTATAATCGTTTGGATTTTCTATACCCTGTTTTGTAGCAATCTCTACCAGTTCTTCTATCGACTTTACTCTTAATTCTTCTATAGTCAGCCCCTCTACAGGAGTATGTGTTCTTGATTTTGTCTGGCTTTGTTTTTGGTTATTTTTTTTGTTATTTTGTTCACTCATATGAAGTTTACCTTGCTGTAGATTTGTAGTTTAAGGTAGTATTACTTACCTATTATGGAAAAATTTGTTTTAAATTCTTCCATAATCGGTAAAATATCAAATGGCGCGGTGGACGGGACTCGAACCCGCGACCCCCTGCGTGACAGGCAGGTATTCTAACCGGCTGAACTACCACCGCATACTGA